>JBFKXH010000046.1:0-8439 GCA_041638175.1 Thermoplasmatota archaeon | reverse complement strand
GCGTCGAACGTCGTTCCGTCACCGGCAACAACGAGCGGAGCCCCGTCGGAACTCATCCGGACACGATCGTCCACGCGGCGGTGAGTCCGGACGGCGAGCTGGCGGCGGCCCAGGATCTCGACGGGAACCTGACCCTGTGGGGGGTCGAAGGCGGCATCCCCCGGTGGACCTGGACGGTGAGCACAACCGAGCGTCATGACCCGTCCGCGGGAGTGCTCGCCATCGTGAATCGCTCGGATGAGCTCCCCCCGCTCGGACTCGGGCTGATCGACGGAGGACCACCCGTCGTGGACGAACCGTTCCTCCTGGGTTTCGGTCCTGTCGGGGCTCTGCGATTCAGCCGCGACGGTCAATCGCTCTACTTCACCAGAGATGGGATCGTGGCGCTCGACGTCGAGACCGGGTTCATCGACTGGAGCGCCGAGGTCGCCGGTACGGCACGTCAGGTCGACGAGCTTCCCGATGGCAGGCTCATCAGTAACAACCGCCTCATCGACCGCGGGGAGGTCGACGTGCTCGACGACATCTCTGCAGATGCGCGCACGACCGCCACACCGGACGGGGACACCGTCGTGGCCCTGACGTCCGACGGCTTGTCGATCTGGTCGATGAATGGCGACCTGTTGATCGCCACCGCTGTCGACCGCGACGGACACGACCACGCCACCGTGAACGGCGACGGAACGCGACTGGCGAGCTTGCGCGCCCCTCCCGATGCGGACTTCAGCGCTCGCGTGATCGACATCACCGACCGGGAGCAACTCTGGCCCGGGAATGGAACGGCAGCGTTCTGGCTGACCTACACAGGGAACGACCACGTCGCCCAGTGGGACCCATTTGCTCTCACGCTGCGGGACTCGGACACGTTTGCGTCGGTCGGCCTGTCGAGCCAAACAGACGGCTGGGGTACGTTCGAGTTCAGCCCCGACCGCGAGCTGCTCGCGATCGGAGACATCCTTGACCAGGAGGTCAGAATCCACGACGTGGCGACGGGCGCACTGGTTCAAACGCTGACCGGACCACTGCCCATCGACGGCTCCCTGCCCACCAACTTCGTGGACTTCAGTCCGGACGGAATGCTCCTCGTCGCGTCAGCCGGTGAGAGCGCGGGAGTGTGGGACACCACGACCTGGGAGACCGTTGCCGCGATCGACGCGCCTCACGGGGACGTGCTTCAAGAGGTCACGTTCGCCCCCGACGGCAACGAGATCGCGGTCGGGGTCGGGTCAGGCGGAGTTCTCTTATTCGACCTGACGTCGGGGCAACTGCGCCAACTCGCCATCGGTACGGCAGCACCCGGCACCATCTACGACCTCAACGGCCTGGAATACAGCACGGATGGCCAGTACCTCGTCGCCGCCGGCTCCGACGCCAGCATGATCCACGTCGAGTCGGGCAGTGTCCTCGGTGAACGGATCCCGAGCAGCAATCTCCGCCACGGAGCCTCGGTAGGACACGGCGCGACGGCGCTCGTCACCGGAACAGAGGAGCACCTGCTCGTGTGGAATCTCTCGCCGGACGAATGGCCCGCCATCGCCTGCCGTGCGGCCGGTCGAAACATGACGCTCGAGGAATGGGAGCAGTTCGGATGGACTAGCGAGTCCTACCACCGAACCTGTCCGCAGTGGCCGAGCGCAGCTGCATCGGCCTCTGACCAGGAATGAACGCAACGGATCGAGGAGGACGCGAAGGCGGATGAGAGGGCAACCGGCAGAGTCATCTGACGTGCGGTAGCACGAGCCGCTTAGTACCGCCGGCGGAGATTCCGCTGGCGTAACTGCTCGCCGGCCAGAGCCGCCGAGGGGATCCGTACGACGACGGCCCGGTACTCGGCCGAGCCGATCGCGGCTCACCACCACGGCCTAGCCCCCACAATTTGGCGCGCCGCGGAAGCATCACCTTCACGATGACCGTCACGATGTTCTGGACATCTGGACCAACGGTGCCCCCAACGATCCTCGTGGCGACCATAGGGCCGGGTCGACACGGATCCATCGACGATCGAGACGAGCGTCGGCTGGCCGGATGGGGGCACCCACATCGCGATGGGCTCTGCGCCCCGGCCGGTAGCGCAGTACGGCACCACTGGGCGAGCGATTTCGCTCGGAAATGCGCGACCACCTGGCCGATCGCATCTACAGTGCTCAGCCCGCGCCCGCAGTAGCTTCTCCTTCAACTGTGCGACCTCTTCCTGGAGGGTCTCCTTCGGCTCGCCCTTCTCGGCCACGTGCCGGCCGAGCCGGCCTTCGTATTTGACGGTGCGGCAGCCAGGCGGTGAAGACCGCGCCCTGGCCGGGGCCATCGCTGTGTGCGTCAAGGCTGCCGCCATGGGCTTCCATGAGTCCCTGGGCAAGGTAGAGGCCCAGGCCGGTGCCGGGCTCGCCGCCGCGGTGGAGTCTGCCGAACGGGGCGAACAATTCACCGGCTTGGTCCGCCTTCCAACCTTCGCCGCTGTCTTCCACTGCGACCCCGATGCGTCCTTCGTCCTCGACACATCGGATCGTGATGGCACCTTCCTCCGGGGTGTACTTGATGGCGTTGCTCAGAAGGTTGTCGAGGACCTGGTTCATGCGCAATGGATCCGCCTCGACCATGGCCGATTCGCACGCGACGAGGAGTTGCTGTCGACGGCTCTTGGCGGCATGCTCGTAATCCTCGACCGTCTCTTCGACCAGCGACAGCAGGTCCACACGCTGCTTCTCGAGCGTCATCTTGCCCGCGTCCAACCGGCCAGCTTCGAGGAGGTCGCGCACCAACGCCGAAAAGCGCGCCATGGCCCGGTTCATGCGCGTGATGCGTGCTCGTTGCCGGTCATTGAAGCCGCCTTCGGCATTCCACATCTGAAGGTCCAGGTGCAGGGGGGTCAAGGGCGTGTTCAATTCGTGGGCGGCGTTGTTGATGAACTGGGTGCGGAACGCCTGTTTCTCCTGAAGGTCTTGCAGCTCCTTGGCTTGGGCCTCGCGATGGGCCTGCGCTTCTAGAAGCTCCACGTCCCGGCTCAGATCCGTCGCTGTGCCCGTGGCGCCCACCACACGCCCCTCGTGGCGGATGGGCCTGGCGCTCACGCGCAGCGGGATCTTCCGGCCGCTGCTATGGACATGGCGCGTCTGATGGGCCGACATCCAGTGTCCGTCGAGCAGGTATTGCATGGCGGCTTCGTCATCTGCCCGCGAGGTGGGGGCCGAAAGGGCGGCCCATCGTTGTCCCATCAACGTCGCAGGAGAACGACCGTAGATGGCATGGGCGGCCGGATTCAGGTAGGTCAAGCGCCCCTTCTCATCGACCGACCAGATCAGATCGGAGGCCGTGTCGACCAAGGTCCGGTATTGGGCCTCGCTCTGCGCGAGCTCTGCGGTCCGAACATGGGCCAAGGCATCGGCTCTGCTGGTCGTCTGGATGCCCTGCACCATGATCACCAGCGCGAGCCCCGAAAACGCCACGCCTGCCATCAAGACGGCCCACGGCGCGATCTGCGCAAGCAAGGGCACCTCGCCTTGCGCAAGCCAAAGGGCGCCCAAGGCCCCCACGACCGCCGGCAGCATCGCGAGGGTGCCGTAGGCCGCTCTGTGCCGTGCCGGTGGCTTGGCCGAAGCAAGGTCCGTCCTTCGGACCGGCACCGCATCCCCACTGGCGCTCCCGCTCACCGGCATACAGAAAAACCGTCGCCTTGGATGGTATTTGAACGGCTGGCCAGGGCCGAGGGGGCGCCAAGCATCAAGTACGCGGGCCCAAGTGCCCCGGCCATGGATACGATGGAATTCTCCATGGTCGACCAAGACGGAGCGCCGGTCAGTCACGAGGACCTCGCCGGCAGCCCCTACGTGCTCTACTTCTACCCGAAGGACGACACGCCTGGCTGCACGAAGGAAGCGTGCGGCATCCGCGATGCTTGGAGCCGGTTCGAGGAGGCGGGGCTCAAGGTGTACGGGGTCTCCAAGGACGATGCCACCAAGCACCAGAAATTCATCGCCAAGTACGAACTACCGTTTCCGCTTCTTACAGCAAGCGAGGAAGAGCTGGAACGCCTTGGCATGTGGAAGCTGAAGAAGTTGTACGGGCGCGAGTACTTCGGGATCAGCCGTGAGACGTTCTTGGTCTCAGCGGACGGCACGATCCTCAAGCACTACAAGAAGGTCAAGCCGGCCGAGCACGCCGAGGAGATCTTGGCGGACTTTGCGGCCTTGGCATGATGATCGAGCTCCAGATCCGGGACCTGGAAGCCCGACGATGCGCGGTGGCCCGCCACCAGGGGGGTTTTGCGACCTTGGACGAGACGCGGCGCCCCATGTACCAGCACATGATCATGCATGAACTGGTGGGCGGCGCGAGCATGCTCCGTTTCGCCGAAGATCACAGTGACGGGGAGATGGATGTGCTCATCGGGGCCACGTGCGGGTTCGATGGAGACAATGTGGTGACCGTGGAGGAGGTCCCTGCAGGCAGGTATGCCACCTGGCACTTCGAAGGTCGGGAGTCTGCGTTGCCCACGGCGCGCCAAGATTTCTTGGATGCGGTCGCCGACCTGCACCCGGTGGGGCGCCTCTATCAGGTACACTTGATGGACGCGATCGACGGTGAGACGGAGCAGGAGTTCCAGATCCGGCTGGAATAGGTTAAGGCCCCCGGGTCAGATGCACGGGCGTGCTTCTACCGGGTGACGCGGCGCCGGATTTCTCCCTTGATGACGCGGACGGCAAGCGCGTGCGGCTCAGCGCGTTCTCGGGCCATCCGATCGTCTTGTATTTTTACCCAAAGGATCACACGGCCGGCTGCACGCTGGAGGCGAAGCGGTTCCGCGACGCTTATGAGGACATCGCGGCCCACGGTGCCGTGGTGGTCGGCGTCAGCTTGGACGACAGCGAAAGCCACTGTGGTTTCCGTGACAAACACCAGATCCCGTTCCACCTGCTGAGTGACCCGGACGGCCGCGTCCATGACCTCTACGAGGCGTGGCGCACGACCATGTTCGGCAAGACCAGCATGGCCGTGAAGCGATGCACCTACCTCATTGATGAGGATGGCATCATCCGCAAGGCGTACGGCCGGGTCAACGTGCTGAGCCACGCCAAGAACGTCGTCGCCGACCTGGAACGGATGACCGCACAGCGCGCATGGGGCAAGAAGGACGCACGCCTCAAGGACCTGCAACCTTAGAGGTCCACGGTCGGGAGGACGCCCCGTAGGGTCCACCCCTGGGGCGTCGGGTCTGCGCCAAGGGGGATCGCTTCGACACCGGCGTCCAAGGCATTCCGCAAGGCCGTCGCGTACGTCGCATCGATCTCCTCGGCGACCCCGAAGCGATCACAATCGGCACGGTTCACCAGGAACACGACCGCCGCTCGGTGGCCTTCCTGGACCATGGCCGCCAGTTCGTCCATGTGCTTGGCACCCCGTGCAGTCACCGCATCGGGAAACCGAGCGGTCCGGCCGTCGGCCAAGGTGGTGTTCTTGACCTCCACGTACGTTCGTTCTTCGCCTTCCAGGAGGATGTCGATGCGGCTGTTCTGGCCGTACTTGACTTCGGTGCGAAGGCCGGTCGGATCGAGCCCGGGGATCTGCCCGGTCTCGATGGCCCACCGGACGATCTGATTGGGCCGCGTGGTGTTGCAGCCGACCCACGTCTCGCCAGGGGGGTGGACCAATTCCCACGTCCACTTGAGCTTGCGTTTTGGGTCCGGCACGTGGCGGACCATGACACGGCTTCCGGGATGGGCCATGCCCATCATGCTCCCCGAGTTGGGACAATGGGCGGTGATGTTCTGGCCATCCAGTTCGATGTCCGCAAGGAATCGCTTGTACCGCTTGATCAAGCGACCCTCCTGGAGCGGCGATTCGAACGGGTCGAATTTCATTCCAGGACCTTTTGCTTGGCGCGTGAGAATTCATCGTCGGTCAATTTGCCGGCGTCATGGAGCGCTGCAAGGGATGTCAAAGCGTCCACGTCTTCTTCCGTGCCTTCGTGGACCAAGGCCGCGCTGACCTGAGATGCCAGGCCTGCGATGGTCCCGATGCCGGTCACCATCAGAAGGCCTGCGATGACCCGGCCGATGGTCGTCACCGGGGTGATGTCTCCGTAGCCGACGGTCGTCACGGTGACCACACCCCACCAGACCGCCTCGCCCCATTCGGCAAGATCCGGGTTGGTCTCTCGTTCGATCACCCACACCAGGGTCGAACCGCCCAGTGTGATGATGGCGGAGGCGGCGCCCAGATAGGCGATCTTGCTGCGCTGGGCGATCACGGCGAGGCGGCCGAGGAGACGATTGAGGACTCGTACGGCGCGCAGCACGCGAAACAGCCGGAACATCCGGAAGACACGCAGGAAGCCGACGCCGCTGAAGTAGAGGGGCACCATCCCGAGCAGGTCGTACCAGTTGCGCTTCACGTACAGCTTCTTCACGGGCGCCTTGCGAAGCCAGAACAACCAGTCGGCGGCAAAGATCGCGATGACCAAGAAGTCCAGCATCACCAGGTCGTCAGGACTCAGGCGGCCGATGCCACCTTGGGCATGCCAGAAGACCATCAGGATGGAGACCACGGCAAGGATCGCCATGAACACGTCCCACGCGACGGCAAAACGTGTGGACATCTGGACCGGTGCCGGCTTCACGGCCGGACCATCACCGAAATCCGTAAAGGGTTGACGCGGCGCTCTTGGGCCATGGAACTGGCCGAATTCCGCGCCGAGCGGCAACGTAAGACAGACAATCTGCTCAAAGAGGACCACCGAGACCTCAAGCGGTTCTTTGCCCTCGATTCGGCCGCGTACCGGGACGGTGCCTTGGATGGCAAGACCAAGGAGCTGCTGGGATTGGTGGCGAGCACTGTGTTGCGGTGCAATGACTGCATCGCGTACCATTGCGACCAAGCGGTCCAGGTTGGGTGGACCCGAGAGGAGATCCTGGATGCACTCAATGTGGCCCTGGTCGTGGGTGGCAGCATCACCATTCCGCACATCCGCACGGTCTGGGAGGTCGTCGACGAACTTTTTGAGGAGAAGGCTGCAAAGGAAGGAGCATGAAGGCGCTCTCACTTGCTGCGCTGGTTCTTTTGGCTGGCTGCTTCGGGGATGACCCGGGTACGGTCAACGTGGACGAGGACGACGGCGAGCCGGCACCGCCGGGTCAAGAAGATCCCGGCGTCGGCCCGACGCCGCCGGCCGAGCCGGCACCCATGCTCGTCGACTTCCACTACGAAGGGTGCGTCGGTCTGGAGGCGGTGCTCGCCATGGACCTGGAGACCGCCCGCAGTGCGGTTCCGGAAGGATACACGGTGCTCGAGGTGGACGGGGCGGCCACGGCCGAGGTCCGGTGGCTCACCTGCGAACGCTTCTACACGGCCGCTGCGGAGGTGAACAACACCGTCTACGGCTACGTGGCGGTGGCGATCGATCCACCCAACGGCGAGGCCAGTGCCTTCTACCGGACCTCCATGCTGGTCCAGGAAGACATCATGGAGACCCTCTGGGCGGCCGCCGGCTATGCATTGGTCGTCGACGACATGACGTATGAGACCACGCAGGTCGACGCAGGTCCGGTCAGCCTGGGTCGCTACGTGACCGGGTTCGGTGACTTCGGCGCGGAGGTCCTGGGCGCGCTCCGATCCTCGGACGAGCGCAGCATCACCATGTACACGGACACCAACGCGGGGACGCTCATCTGGACCGGGCATGAAGCGGTCGATGTCCACGAAGGACAAGGCACGATCGAGGGCACCGGAGGCGAATTGCAGTCCATCCGCATCGTGCTGGACGGCGTGTACGGCGACAACGACCTCTGGCTGCATCCAGCAGCGTCTTAGCAAGAACGTCTGCTCATAGCGCATGGAGTGGCTCCTGTTCGTCGTCGCGGCCGCCGTGATCGCGACGGTCGAGGCGGCCCGCCGCGATGCGGCCTGGGGGGGTGCGACCAAGATCCTTGCCAGCACAGGCTTCCTGCTCTGGGCGTGGTGGTCGGGTGCCATGGACCATACGTACGGCCGTTGGATCTTCGCCGGCCTTTCCCTCTCCTGGATCGGGGATGCCCTGCTGATCAGCAGACGCACGCGTTGGTTTCTGCTGGGGCTCGTGGCGTTCTTGGTGGCCCATGTCCTCTATACGATCGCCTTCACGCACCTCGGCGTGCGACTGTCCCTGTTGTTCATCGCCGGCTTGGTCGGCTTGGCTGTCTACGGGGTCGTTCACCGGTGGTTGCTGCCCCACGCTGGACGCATGGCGCCGGCCGTGATGGCATACATGCTCGCGATCCTGGTGATGGTGGAAATGGCCGTAGCCACGCAGGTGCTGGTGGTCATCGTCGGCGCCGGCCTTTTCGCGGTCAGCGACCTGTTCGTCGCCAGGCAGCGTTTCATCAAGTCCACGTGGCAAAATCGAGCCATCGGCTTGCCCTTGTATTATGCCGGGCAACTGGCGCTCGGTTGGTCCGTCACCGGGGTCTAGCT
>JBFKXH010000045.1:0-8491 GCA_041638175.1 Thermoplasmatota archaeon | reverse complement strand
CTGAATACAGCCCAGAGGATGGAGAAGGCCAGGTTCCCGAAGAAACCACGAGCGTCCATATGTGCGTCGATCAGGTGGCCTCTGGCACCGGAATCCGTCTGCACACCGCTGCGGTCGACTGGACCCTGACCATCTGGCCGCTGCCCTGATCGTTTCCCCATCCTGGCCATGATCCGCGTTGAGCAGGAGCTCTCCTCTAACCCATGCGTGTCTTGCTCACGCTATGGATCATTTGCTTGGGCCTCTCCGGTTGTGCCCAGGATGCGGGTGTCGGGTACTTGGCCCTGCGCGCCGGCGCCAACGACCAGGTCAACCGCCAAGCCGGTGGCCTGTAGCCCCTCCCTCACCCTTTTTTAACCCCCCCAGAGTGGGCGACCAAGATGGCTTCCATCGCCCAGCACCTGCTTGATTGCGGTGCTGTCCGCTTCGGCGAATTCACGCTCACCTCTGGTGCCAAGTCCCGCTACTACGTGGACGTCAAGGCCGCCATGACGGACCCCGCCACGCTGCGCGCCATCGGCGAGGCCATGGCCAAGCACGCAGCCGGTTTTGACGCGGTCGCCGGCATGGAATTGGGGGCCGTCCCGATCGCCACCGCGGTCAGCCTGCAGGCCAACTTGCCCCTCCTGGTCGTCCGGAAGGGCGAACGGAGCCATGGCACGGGCCGGCGCATCGAGGGGCCGGACCCCAAAGGGCTGCACGTCTTCGTGGTCGAGGACGTGACCACCAGCGGCGGCAGTACGGTCCAGGCGGTCCAGGTCCTGCGCGAAGCGGGCGCCGAAGTGACGGTGGCCTCGGTCGTGGTGGACCGAGAAGCCGGTGGTCTGCAAGCCCTGGCCGATGTCGGCGTCGAACTGCGGCCTCTTTGCAGAGTTTCTGAGCTGCTGGAGACGCCGGAAGCGAAGAAAGCGTTGGAGGCCGCATGAACATTCTGCTGGTTGGCGGCGGGGCGCGGGAACACGCCATGGCGCGCGCCCTGAAGGCCAGCCCCGAAGTGGACCTATTTGTGGTCATGAAGCACCGGAACCCGGGCCTTGATGCCCTGGCGGAGGCGGTCCTGCTCCACGACGAATGTGACGTGGAGACGGTCGTCGCTTGGGCCAAGGACACGGCCTGCGAGTTGGCCTTGATCGGCCCCGAGGCGCCGGAAGAGGTCGGCCTTGCTGACGCACTGGACCAGGTCGGCATTCCATGTGCTAGCCCGACCAAGGGAGCCGCGCGCATCGAGACGGACAAGCAGTTCATGCGCACCCTGATGGACAAGCATGACCTGCCGGGTCGTCTCGGGCATCATCATTTCACTGACAAGGATGCGGCCCTCGCGTTCTTGGATGAGAAGGGCCCGATCTGGGCCATCAAGCCGGTCGGACTGACGGGCGGCAAGGGCGTCCAGGTCTACGGCGATCACTTCCGGGACGTGGATGGCGCCAAAGCCTACGCAGCCAGCATCTTCGAATCAGGCGCCGGCGGGGGCGCGCTCCAGTTCGAGGAGCTCGCGATCGGAGAGGAATTCACGGTCATGGCCTTCACCGATGGCACCACGGTGCTCCCCATGGTGGCGGTACAAGATCACAAGCGCCTGCGTGACGGGGACCAGGGGCCCAACACAGGCGGCATGGGTAGCTACAGCCAAGGCGACGGCCTGTTGCCCTTCCTGACCCAGGCAGAATACGACGAGGCGGTCGTCATCCTGCAAGGCATCGTCGATGCCTTGCGCTCCGAAGGCACCCCGTATACCGGTGCGATCTACGGTCAGTTCATGCTGACCGCCGCCGGACCCAAGGTCATCGAGGTCAACGCTCGATTCGGAGATCCGGAGGCCATGAACGTGCTGCACCTGCTCGAGACCGATTACGTCATGCTGTGCCAAGCGATGGTGGAAGGAAACCTGGCCGACCGGCGACTCAGCTTCCGACCCATGGCCACCGTGGTCAAGTATGCCGTACCCCAGGGATATGGTGACGGTCGACCCCAAGCAGGCACTCCGGTCCGTGTCGATACCGATGCGATCGAGGCACTCGGCGCGACCGTCTTCTTTGCCAGCATCCAAGAAGGGGAGCAGGGGCTTGAGACCCTGACCAGCCGCACGCTCGCGGTGCTCGGTGAGGGCGATACGATCCAAGATGCAGAGGCCATGGCCAGCGCGGCCCTGTCCCATGTCAAGGGCGACTTGGTGTTCCGCAAGGACATCGGCACCGGACCGCTCATCGCCAAGCGCATCGAGCACATGAAACAGGTGCGTGCCTGATGGCCACCATCTATTTCGTAGGCACGGCCGGCGCCGGCAAGTCGACCCTGGTGGCCGCCTACGACCGTTGGTGCAAACAGCATGGTCTGAGCACTTTGCTGGTCAACCTGGACCCGGGCGCTGAATCGCTGCCCTACCAACCCGACATCGACATCCGTGACAAGGTCAAGCTGAGTGACCTCATGGAAGAGCATGGTCTTGGCCCGAACGGTGCCCAGATCGCAGCGGCCGACCTGATCGCCCTCGACCTGACCGAATTGCAGGAGGAGATCGGGACCTACCGAGCAGATCAGATCTTGATCGACACCCCAGGCCAGGTCGAACTCTTCGTATTCCGCCAAAGCGGCAAGGTGCTCGTGGAGAACCTGTCCCCTGGCGATTCCGTGGTCGCCTACTTGCTTGACCCGTTCCTGGCCCGTACGGCCAGCGGTTTTGCCAGCCAGATGATGCTGGCGGCCACGACCCTGTTCCGGTTCAACGAGCCGATGATCCACTTGCTCTCCAAAGCGGATGTCCTGTCCGAGGACGATCAGGAGATCATCAAAGGGTGGGCCGCAAACAGTGAAGCCATGGAATCGGATATTCTGGGCGCGGAGCCCAGCATGGATCGCGAATTGGCTGCGAACCTGGCGCGCCTGCTGGAAACGGTCGGCGCCCACCACCAACTGGTCGCTACGAGCAGCGCCGATGACGCTGGCTTCGACGACCTGTATGCGCTGGTCCAATCCGCCGTCGGGCAGGCTGAAGAAAGCACGCCGGAGTACGATACGTTCCTCCGACAGGGCGAAGAAGAACCCCAGTAAGGCTCATCATCTTCGACGTCCATTCTTTGCTGTTGGCCAACCACACCCGCGACAATGCATTCGACCGCTTGCGCTCGGGCGGCAGCGACTGGGGCGTCAGTTTCCTTGAGGGCATGCTGGACCTTCTGGTGCTCATCCTTCTGGTCCTGAGCGGTTGGCTCATCGGTCGGTTCGCCCGCGCCATCTACAACCGATCGCGTCGTGCAGAACCCACATCGGGCAGCATCCTGATGGGCAAGACCATGGTCATCGTCGCCGTCGTGGGCATGGCAGGTTTTGCGTTGACCCGCGTCTATGACATGAACCTGGTCTCGTTGTTCGCGACCCTGGGCATCGTGTCACTTGCCCTTGGCTTTGGATTGCAGAACACGGTGGCCAACCTGGCAGCCGGTGTGGCCTTGTCGTTCGATCGCCCGTTCCAGGTGGGGGACCGGATCAGGGTAGGATCCACGTGGGGTGATGTCATCACCATCGGGTTGCGCAGTACTCGCATCCGGACCACCAGTGGAGAGGTCGTGGCAGTACCCAATGCGGTCCTGGATACCCAAGAGGTCTGGAACAACACCGACAGCGCCCAGACCGGATTGCGCCTTGAGATCCCGATCGGCATCAGCTACCAGTCGAGTATTCCCTTGGCCGAATCGTGCGTCCTTTCCGTGGCACGCAAACACCGTAAGATCCAGGCGTTCCCCGAGCCAGTGGTCCAGGTCAAAGGCTTCGGCGACAATTCGATCGACCTTGAGTTGCGTGCATGGATCGCCGAGGCGCGTGACAAGGCCCGCGTTGAAGATCAGCTACTCCGAGGCATCAAGCACGAATTCGACGCACAAGGAGTCCATTTCCCGTTCCCCCAGCGCACCGTCTCCTACCTGAACGACTTGGATCAGCCCGCGGAGACCCCGGAACATCTGATCGGCGAGCACGCGACCCGCCCGGCCGTATTGGTCTGTACTCGGGATGTCTCCTCCGCCAAACTGATGGGGCACAAGGTCGTGGACTTCGTCAAGCGCCTCGAGGCGCGCCTGGTGGTCCTGCATGTTCGCCCTCGCACCCAGGCCTTCAAGACCAGTGATGCCGAGGCCGCCCTCAACCATTACTTGGCCATGGCCGCCCAGGCGGGCGTGCCGGCGCGCGCCCGCTCGGAGATCGGAGACCTGGTCGAGCAGATGCTGGTCGTCGCCAAGGAGGAAGGGGTCCGGCTCGTCATCTTCGGTCAAAGCAAGAGTCGCATGTCGTGGCTGCGCCATGAGGTCTCGGACGCGGCCAAGGCGAGTCCCGCACCGGTGCTGCCGTTGCAGGTCGATGTCAACCTGGATGATGCGTTCGTGACGCGGTGGCGAAAGAAGATCGAGGAGCCTCAAGGAGAGAGGTAGTCCGCCGCTTCCGTGCGCACTTCGGCGATCAACTGCCGGGCTCGATCAGCCGGGCCAGTCGCCCGGATCAGGATCTGACCGCGTTGCGGATAGGACCCGAGCGTCACGTCCACGTAGGCCTCGTCGAGCCGGCGCAGCAGGGTATAGAGCCGGGATTCCTCCGTGTACAAGACCAGTTCTTCCACGTGCAGTGGCCGCGAGCCTTCCAAAAGCGGCGCCACCGATTCGTCGAACATCCGCATGAATTCTTGGGGCACGCCAGGTAACGTGAACAACGTGGCGTCGCCGTAGACGATCGCACCCAGGCACGTGCCGACGTGGTTGGGCATGGCCACCGCGCCTTCGGGCAAGTAGGCCATCTTGAGCATTCCTTCGTTGGGTTCCTTGGTGTTGAAGTAGCCCACTTTGTGTCCATAGGCGACCCGTTGCTGCATCCAGGCTTCGTTCTCCGGCGTCAACACGAGCGGCACGCCAAGAGCGTCGGCGAGCCCCTGCATGGTACGATCGTCCGGGGTCGGACCCAGCCCCCCCGAGGTGACCACGTAATCGAGATCCAGATCAAAGAGGAACCTCCGCACGGAGGCCTGCACGTCCGCGAGTCCGTCGGTGCAGATCTCGACGCGCGCCAACTCGATGCCCATGGCCTTCAGGCGCTTGGCCAGCCAATGGCTGTTGGACTCGTGCACATGGCCAGCAAGGATCTCATCGCCGATGGCAAGGCAACCCAGCCGCTTCACAGGGCGGCAACGCACCGCCGGCCTAAAGCATGCGGCGCGCCAGCGCGATGGCGACCAAACCGACGACCACGCCCACTGCAGGGCTTTCTTTGCCGGTCCGTGGCGAAAGACTGGCGTCGGGGTAGTCGATGCTGTCATCGATCTGCGTATCCAACACGATGGCGTCGCGAACGAATTCATTGCCGGCATCGATCACGACCAAGGTGTGGGGGCGGTCGCTGGCCGGCACGAGGACCTGCAGCGCCGCGCGGCCCTCGATCCGCTCGGGTGCGTTGATGACCACATCTGTTGCGGCCGGTCCCTCGATCTCGAACCGGATGTCTCTCGGAACGTCGCTGATCAGATCGATGCTGAACAAGGCGTGTTCGCCCGTGTTCACGGGCAGCCGAATGATCGAACGTTCGAAACGCAGGGACTGGGTGTCCGTAAGATCGGCAACGGGCTCGTAGTATTCCTCAAGGGGCAGGGTCATGGATGCGCCGGGTTCGATGTCGATCGAGCGTTCGGGGCCCGCGGGGACGGTCGTAAAGGCGCCCGATTCGAATTGCATCTGCAGCACCATGGTGGAGCCGGGTCGATAATCGATGGTCTCCGCAACAGCAGCGATCTGCGTCGTAACACTGACCGTGGAGGCCGTGAAGTCGATGCCGCTGACCGGCGCAAGTCGCGCCACCGTCTGGTCGCCCACAAGGATCTCGCCGGTCAATGTGCCGTCGGCCATGGCGTAGGGGTAGGACAGGTCCATTTCGAGCAAGCCCGAGTCCTTCGTGAAGGACAGCCCCATGGCAAGTCCTGGGTCCAGCGGGATGCTCCAATTGTGCAGGTTGCCTCGGCAGCACGCGACCGCCGAGGGGATCGCCTGGCCGGTGTCCGTCGGGTCATCTTCCTGGGCGTTCATGTACCCGGCGATGGTGCTGTCTCCGCCCTCAGGTAGGAGGTCCGCTGCGATGGCGAACTGGTTTGCTTCGGCCGCGCGGGTATGGAAGTAGAGGCGGTCGTGATGGCCGGCCGGTTGGGGGATCTCTGGATAATGGACGCCGAGCAGCAGTCGGGCCGTGCCCTCGACCGCTGCGGCTTCGAGCACAAAGGTGGCTCGGGATCCATGGTCATGGTTGCCGGTCGTCGTGACGACCAAGGGGAAGGTCACCGTTTGGCCGGCGTCCAGGGTCGCCGTGGTCTGGGGGAATTGGACCGTCCAGCCGGGCGGCACGTTGGTCGCTTCAA
This sequence comes from Thermoplasmatota archaeon, assembly GCA_041638175.1. Taxonomy (GTDB): domain Archaea; phylum Thermoplasmatota; class E2; order JACPAO01; family JAHFTW01; genus JBFKXH01. Next base: position 2,106 of record JBFKXH010000045.1, on the reverse strand, counting down.
GGGTTACTTCGGTCACTTCGCCGGGATTGTGAAGCTCCGCGTGGAAGATGAAGGATCGATCGCCTCCATTGCTGACCCGGAACGGGTCGTCGCTGGTCAGGATCAAGGGCCCGCCCACGTCGATGCCATAGGTGAAGGGGAAACTGCCGGTGCCTTCGTCCGGCATGACGTCCCGCCACCGGAGCGCACCTTGCCCCTCGTGGTCCACGGTCTCATCCGGACTCAAGAACACGATGCCGCCGCCGGATGTGGTCACTTGCACGTTCTCGAGGCTTGTCCCCTTGGTCGGATGGACGCCCCGCTCGTCGGGTAGCTCCAATTTGGAGAGCGTGACAGAAAGGGTCGCGCCATCTTTGCTGACCGGAATGGCCTTGATGGGTGTGGGGACACGGTCCTGGACCGTGGCCAGGTGGCCTTGCAACACGGGCGTGGCCGAGGCGCCGTAGAATCGCCCCAGGAAAATACCGTAGTCGATGGCCCCGTGGGAGAACAGGACCCAGCACTCGGTGGAACCTTGGCTGAAGAAACCCACGTCGGGCAGGGACTCGAACGTGACGTCGAAGCGTAGCTGGCCTTCGGTCTCCGTGATGGCCAATCCCACAAGATCTGCGTTGCTTTGCCCGGGGCCCGGTCCTACGGCGGTTCCGGCGCTACTCACCTCGGCGTCACCGGCAGGGTCTGTCATCAAGGCACTCGCTGCTGGCAGCAGCAATAGCAGAGCGATCCAACGCATGGGCCGAGGGGTGCTGTGCCCGTACTAAAGGTCAATGGCTGTTTTCTTACACTTACGGCGCCAGGTCGATGAGCGCGGCGCTTGCAGCACCGCGGGGCAGGGGGCTGCCGGCAGCATGGAACGCCGCTTCGATGGCCGCCCAGCCGGCTGCCATCTCCGTCCAGGTCGTCTGCGCCATGTGTCCGATGCGGAACACATCGCCCTTCCATTGGGCCTGCGCGCCGGCCACGACCACGCCGAACCGGTCCTTGAGCATGGGTCGGATGTCGCCGTCCGTCAGGCCATCCGGGTACCGGATCGACGTGACCGTATCGCTGCGGACACCAGGATCGGCGGCCAACTCCAATCCTGCGGCTTCAGCAGCCGCCCGGCAGCCTTCGGCCAAGCGGCGGGTGCGGGCGAATCGCGCGTCGAGACCCTCCTCGAACATCATGTCCAACGCTTCCGCACAGGCCAAGTGCAAGGGGACGGCCGCCGTGTAAGGGGTCTGATCGTCCTTCTCGGCGCGGTCGATGTGCTTCTTGAGGTCGAGATAGTATCCCGGTGAATCCAGCGCTTCGTAGGCCTTTTCGCTGACACCCACGAAGCTGAGCCCACTAGGCCCTCCGATGCATTTCTGGCTGCCTACGATGGAGACGTCCAAGCCCCATTCCTTCATGGAACAGGGGACGCTTCCGGTTGCGGTGATCGTATCTGCGATCGACAAGGCGCCGTGTTTCCGGCACAGGGCGGCGATCTCAGCGCCTTGGTTCATCACTGCGGTGCTGGTCTCGTTGAGCGTGAAGGCCACAGCCTTGGCGCCATTTTCGAGGGCTGACTCTAGGGCGTCCAGGTCGTGTCCTTGGCCCCACGGAGACTCCAGGCGGATCGCATTGTCTCCGGCGTACCGGCTGACCAGGTCTGCCATCCGTTCGCCGAACTTGCCATTGTCCAGCCCGATCGCACGGTCACCCCAATGCACCAGGTTGCTGATGGCAGCATCCATGCCGGCTGTTCCGCTGCCTGCAAGCACAGCGACGTGGTCGCAATCAAAGAGCTGGCGAAGTCCCCCGAACAGCCTGGCATTGACCGCAGAGAACTCTGGGGAGCGATGCGCCATCGCGGGCGCTGCCATCGCCATGCGGACCCGTTCATGCATCTTGACGGGCCCTGGCAGCAGGAAGATGTTGTCCGCAGGGTCGAACACAGGCCAGCAGCCCAGGCCGTCCATTTCAAGGGCCCGGTGTGGATGGATGCCTGTGCAGATCCGTCAGGCCACGCTCCAGGACGTGGAGGAGGTCGCGTCCTTGTTTCGCGACTATGCGTCCGAGTTCGCCTACGAACTGGGCCCCCAGGACGTGGTGTCTGAAGGACGCGACGCGCTAGAGAAGTAT
>JBFKXH010000044.1:0-8587 GCA_041638175.1 Thermoplasmatota archaeon | reverse complement strand
GCCGTCGAGACCGCCGCGTCCAGCCGCATGGTGAGCTCCATTTCACCCTCCCGCAGCAAGTAGCTCACGGCCCGGATGTCCACGTAGGGTGCGTCCACGGTCTCGCCCAGGGTCCGCGTGACATCCCCCGCCGGATCATCGATGGCAGCCGCCGGGGCGACCAACAAGATCAGGAGAACGCTTGTGCCAAGTCGTTCCATTGGTCCTCCACGTCTTCGATGCCTACACTGACCCGAACAAGGCCGTCGGTCAGGCCGGTCTTTTCTCGCATTTCTTTGGGAACGCTGGCATGGGTCATGGCGGCGGGCACCTGGATGAGGCTTTCCACGGCGCCCAGGCTTTCGGCAAGCTGGAACACCTGGGTCTTGCGGACCAGGGACCGCGCTGCTTCGGCGTCCGGCAAGCGGAAGCTGAGCATCGCGCCTCCACTGCGCGCCTGCTTGGCGTGGATGGCATGGCTCGGGTGGCTCGCCAACCCAGGGTACAGGACATTTTCCTTCCCAAGCTGCTGCACCAACCGCTCGGCCAGGACGGCGGCGTTGGCCGATTGTTGCTCAGTGCGCAAGTGGAGGGTCCGGATGCCGCGCAGCAAAAGGAACGCATCGAACGGGGGACAGACGGCCCCGACCGCCATTTGGATGAAGCCAAGGCGTTCCGCGAGAGTTTGATCGCTGGTGGCAAGCAGGCCCGCGAGCACGTCGCTGTGGCCGCCGATGAATTTCGTGGCACTGTGGAAGACGATGTCAGCTCCAAGGGCCAATGGATTCTGCAGGGCGGGGCTCATGAACGTGTTGTCCACGACGAGGTGGGCGTTGCGCTCGTGCGTGATACGCGCCACTGCCTCGATGTCGCTGACCCGCAGAAGGGGATTGGTCGGTGTCTCCATGATGACCAGTCGGGTCTGTTCAGTGATTGCCGCGGCGGTCGCCTCGAGGTCCTGGGTGTCGGCGAACGTCACGTCGATGCCGGCCCGGCTGGCGACCTGGCGCAGCAAGCGGATGCTGCCGCCGTAGGCGTCCTCGGCGCACACGATGTGATCGCCGGCATCAAGGAGTCGGATGCACGCATCCATGGCAGACAGGCCACTGCTGAACGCGAATCCGTGGGTGGCGCCCTCCAATTGGGCGATGGCCGTTTCCAAGGCTTCGCGCGTCGGGTTGCCGCCGCGGCTGTAATCGAACCGGATCGGCTTGGCAACGTCGGGCTGGGCGAATGTGGTGCTGAGTTGGATCGCCGGATTGACGGCGCCGTAGATCGGGTCGGGGGTGTTGCCGGCGTGGACGCATCGGGTCCCGAAGCCGTGTTCGCTCATCCGCCCTCCAAGTAATCGGCCACCTTGTGGAGGTTGTTCTCGCGCAGCCATTTGCCGTTGAATTTGCTCATGTAGCGCTCGCCTGCATCGGGCAGCAACGTGACCACCAGGTCGTCGGGGTCTGCGGCTGCGGCGACGCGGATGGCTCCCTGGACCGCGGCACCGGCACTGCTTCCGCTGAAGATGCTGGCTTCCCGGGCCATGCGGGCCTGCATCATGTATGCGTCCGCGTCGCTGACGGTGATGACGTCATCGATGAAATCCCACCAGACACAGTCGGGTAGCAGATCCTCCCCGATGCCATCGATCAGGTATTGGTGGATCTCTTCTTCCGGGGGCAGTCGGCCTTCGCGGAAGTAGTACTCGTAGACGCTGCCTTCCGTGTCGACGCCGACCGTCCTGACGTCGCCTTGGCTCTTGAGGAACTTGCTGGTGCCGCTGATGGTCCCCCCCGTGCCCACGCCCGCGACCCAGTGGGTGATCTGGCCGTCGGTCTGGCGCCAGATCTCGGGGCCGGTGGTCTGGAAATGGCTGTCCGGGTTTGCTTGGTTGTAGTATTGGTAGGGCAAGTAGGCGCCTTCCTCGTCCCGCAGGCGCTCTGCCACTTTGTAGTAGCTGCGTGGGTCGTCCGCGTCCACATTGGTAGGGCATTGCAGCACGGTCGCCCCGTAGGCTCGCAGGAGGTCTTGTTTCTCTTTGGGGACCTTGTCGGGCAGGGTACAGACCATCTTGTATCCAAGCAGCGAGGCTGCCATGGCAAGGCCGAGGCCCGTGTTGCCACTGGTCGGTTCGACGATGGTCCCACCTGGCTTGAGCAGCCCTTGCGCTTCACCAGCTTTGATCATGCTGATGCCGATGCGGTCTTTGACGCTGAACCCAGGATTGAACATCTCCAGTTTGGCCGCGATGCGCGCGCCGCCTTCCGGGCGGAACGCGTCCAGGTACACCATGGGCGTGTCGCCCACCAGATCAAGGATGCTATCGCGGATCTCCATGGCCGTTCATCCGGGCTTGCGCCATCAAGGTGCCGCTGTGTGGCTCCATGCATCGGCCACCTGATCCAGGAGGTAGACTTCCATATCTGCGATCACGCCGTCTGCATGGATGACCGCCAGCAGGTCTTGCATGATCTGGTCAAGGACATCCTCTTGGTGACGGAACGTATCGTACAGGCGTCGCACCGCTTCGCGGAATCGGTCCAGCACAAAGGCCGCACCGTCGTCATGAAGCTGAGCAAGGTAGCCGCGGACCGTATCGGTCACAAGGCTCTCCGTCTCGCCGCGCTGGTGGCCAAGGCTGCGAGCCACCCGTGCGACGTTGAGACGGATCCGGTCAAGCTCCTGGGGTTGGATGGCTCCGTCCGCTGCATGGGCCACGAAGGCATGGATGTATGCGTAGTCATGCAGCGCCTGCATGGCCCCCCACCGGGTTGAGGGGCTCAAAAAGATTGAGGGGAAAAGGGGGTCCGTGAACCTTAGTTCTTGGAGAACTTGGCGCGCAGGCGGCCCAGGAAGCCTTCGTTGGCGGCCTTGACCTTCTCGGCCTCACGCTTGAGGGCGTCTTGCAGTTCCTGCACCTTCTTCTGGGCGTCCTGCACCGCGGCCTCGGCCTTGGTGCGCAGGTCCTTGACGGCCTCTGGGGCCTTGCCTTGCAGCTCTTTGACCTTGTTGTCTGCGTCCTTGAGGGCCTTCTCGGCTTTCTCGCGTGCTTCGGCCACGTAGCCCGGCGCCTTTTCCTTGAGCTCCTTGGCCTTGGCGATGGCGGCCTCGCCTTCGGCTTGGGCCTTCTGCAATAGTTCGACGACCATTTCTTGGGTCTTCTTGGCGGCCGTCACGGCAGCATCCTTGGCTTCGCCGGCCAGCTTCTTGCGGCCGTCGGCGGTCTTGGCGTCGGAGGCAACGCGTGCGGCGAGGTCCTGTGCCTGCTTTTGCCAGGCTTGCGCCTTGTCCTTGGCGACCTGGGCTTCCTTGGCGACGAAGTCGGCGCTGGCTTCGTACAGGTCCTTGAGGCTGGCGATGCCGGACTGGGCGAGGACCTTGACGGTCTCGGGGCCCATGCCCTTGACGTCTTCCATGAGCGTCAAGGCGACGGCCTTCTGCTTGTATTGTTTGACGCTGTCAGCGGAGAGGCCGCTCTTCTTGGAGACGGCGTCCACATCACAGCGTGCCAGGAGATCGACGGAGTCGACGCCGGCTTCCTTGAGCTTCTGTTGCTTGGCGGGTCCGATGCCCTTGATGTTGCTGAGTTCCATGAGAATCACTGGACCGTACATGGGTCCAGGTTCTTTTAGTCACCCTGTGTATTTAACGATAGTGTGTGGGGCTGTATATCCCACAATGAGCGCTTCCCTAGGTGTATCAGGCGCTGAAGCTCTTGCCGCAGCCGCAGGTGCTGCTGGCGTTGGGGTTGTGGATCTTGAATCCGCCGCCCATCATCTCGTCCAAGAAGTCCACCTGGACCCCATTGAGCACCATGGCGTGCATGGGGTCCACGAACAACCGCACGCCGTTGGCGACGAGCTCCATCTCGTTGGCTTCAGGCTGCTCGCCGAAGGCCATGCCGTACTGGGCGCCGCTGCACCCACCGGGTTGCACGCTGATGCGGACGCCCACCTCATGCAGGGGGCGTTCTCCGAGGTATTGCTGCAGCTTCTCCTTGGCCATGTCGGTCACGGTCATGGTCAGGGTCTGTTCGACCTTGATGGTGCCTTCGCTCATGCTATCCCATTGCACGCGCTGGGCCTTGAATCTTGCCTTCAGTGCCCTTCTGTCAATTTGGTCACAATCGCGGCCAATGCCTGTTGGGTGGCATCCTCGCCTTCCTGACTCAGGAACGGGGTCCCTGCGTCGCCAGCCCGGTTGATCCGGAGGTCCAACGGGATGCGGCCCAAGAACGGGACGCCCATGGCGCCAGCCATCGCTTCGCCGCCGCCGGTCTCAAAGACCTCGATGGTGGTGGTGAACCGCCCCCCGTCATCGGCGGTCGCTTGCACTCGACCGACGCCCGTATCGAGGCTCACGACCGCACCCGGGCTCGTCGTACCGGCCAAGACGAGGCCGCTCATGTTCTCGATGACGCCCAACACGGGCATTTCCAGTTTCTTGGCGAAATTGACCGATTTCCGAACGTCCCCCACCGCCACTTCCTGGGGGGTCGTGACCAGCACCATGCCGTCTGCATCCGGAATGTTCTGGGCCACGCTGAGCGGCTCATCGCTGCTGCCTGGCGGCAGGTCCACGATCAGATAATCCAGGTCACCCCAAGCCACATCGCCAAGGAACTGCCCGATGATCTGCATCTTGATGGGGCCCCGCCATACCACCGCCTCGTCAGGACTGGGCAACAAGAACTGCATGCTGATGACCCGCAGGTTCTCATTGACCTCGACGGGGACAAGGCCATCGGCCGATTCACGGATCTCCCGGTCCTGGACCCCGAGCATCTTCGGACAGTTGGGTCCGGTGAGATCCATGTCGAGCAGACCCACCTTGTGGCCCTGCTTGGCCAACTGCACGGCCAGGTTCGTCGCAACGGTCGATTTGCCGACGCCACCCTTGCCCGAGGCCACGATGAACTTGTGGCGGATCTTCTTCATGTTCTCGATGATGCGCAGGCGCCGCTTCAGGCGCTCCGCCGCACGGGGGTCCACGGGACCACCTTGTTGCTGGCCCGCCATCGGGATATTCGGGGTGCTCATGTGGCGCGCGACCCCGCACCATTACAAGACTTCGGCGGTCCTTGGATGGTCCGTCCAATAATGCTATCAAGAACTTGTCGCAAGCCTGTCAGTGAACCGCTGGATCGGTGCCCTTTGCGTGATGGCACTCCTTGCAGGATGTGCCAGCAAGCCACAAGCAGCAGAACCTGAAATCGAGGATGACTCCTCGTCGGAAAGCCCCAAGTTGGTCGTCGAGCGCATCCTCGAACTCCCCGATTGTTCATCCCCGGACCTGAGCCGCGGATGCACGGCCGCGCGGGAACCCACGTTCGCGGTGGGACCCTCCGGTGAGATCTGGTTGACCGGTGCCAACGGCCCCGGCGGAGCATCCCAGTTGTGGCATAGCCCGGACCTTGGGATCACGTGGGAACATGTGCCGGTCCGCGGTGCCGACGCACTGCGACAGACCAGCGGGCTGGAAGGAGACGTCGCCGTGGACGGCGCCGGCGTCGTCTACCTTTTCGAGACAAACCTCTACGAAGCCTGGTGGACGGTCATGGCTGGCCGTGATGGGCTTGCCGCGACCATTCCCTTCACAGGAACCGCCACCAGCATCGGGCAACACGCGACGGACGTGGCGACGCCCGAGTTGGACCGCCCGTGGCTGCGGCCACGGGGAGCCAGTGGGCTTGACCTCTACTTCAACGACGGTCGCACGGTGATGCAATCTACCGACGATGGTGGCATCACTTGGGGGCCGCTGCAGGTCCTTTCGGAATGTGGCTTGGGCTACCCGTTCGAGACGCCGCAAGGCATCGCCATTTCCACGGCCTGCAACACGCTGGTGACCGATCTGGCAGGACAGGAATCCGTGTCGTCGGCCCCGATGCTTCTCGTGCCCTCACCGGAGGGGCTTCAGGAGCTCCCGATGGCCACGCCGCTCGCCCCCGCAGGCACGCTCCTCGAGGTCTCCCACGTACCGCACACGGAGGGTGCCTTCTACAACGGCACTTGGTTCATGGCGGGGACCTTGGAAGGGGAGCGCCGTGCCTATCTTTCCATGATGCAAGGATCGTCAAGCAATGGGACGTGGTTGGGCGACAACGCGTCCTGGATGCCCACGTTGGCGGTCCGGGATGATGGCTTGCTCGCCGTGACGTACGTCAGTGAGGAGGATGGTTGGCGGCTCATCACCGAGCTACGCCGGCCTGACGCAACGATCCTCGACCGCGTCGACCTTGGGCTGGTGGACACGGAAGGCGGGTTCCCCTCGCGTAGCGTGATCGGAGACTTCCTGTTTTCGCGGTGGCTGCCCGACGGCACACTTGGCCTCGCGTACGGTATCAGCGATGGGGTCGATTCCGTTGAAAGTGCTCGGAGCTTGATCAAGTTCGCCCGGCTCAGCGTCGAGCACGCCCCTGCCTGAAGGGGCCCCGCGGCCTACTTGAGCGGACCTGCCCATGCGCCCGCATGGACCGATTCGAGGATTTCAGTCACCGCCTCCCCGACGTGGGGTTCTGGTGCAAGCAGGTCTTGAGCGGGCCTCACGAGAATTTTCACTACCTGATCGGAGATCCGCACACGAAGCACGCGGCGGTCATCGATCCTGCATTCCACGTGGATCGATTGTTCGCGATGGCCGAAGACGAAGGCTACCACGTGACCACTGCCCTGTTCACCCACGGCCACTGGGACCACATCGCCGGCATCCCGGAGATCTTTGACCACGGCGTCCAGGAAGCGATCATCCATGAGGCTGCGGCCGGGCACGAGAAGATCGCGCTGGCCGGCCGGCGGGCCAGGCTGGCTCGCGATGACGAGACGGTTCCCATCGGCGGCTTGCCCGTCAAGGTGATGCACACGCCGGGCCACCAACCGGAGGGCACTTGCTTCCTGGCAGGTCGGGCGCTCTTTGGCGGTGATACCCTGTTCGTCGGCACCTGTGGCCGGACCGACTTCACGGGCGGGGATACGGACGCGATGTACCGGTCGATGGCGAGGCTGCGGGGCCTACCCGACGACACCATCGTGCTGCCCGGCCACCATTACCACGAGGCGCCGTGGCGCACCCTGGCCCAAGAGCGCGTCGAAAACCCTGCCCTGGCCACGCGTGATCGAGAAGCCTTCGGCAGGCTTCATTGCTTGACCCACTAGAAGCCGGTCGCGCTACGGTACTGGGCGATCCACAACAACACGTAGGCGTGAAGAACGATCGCGCTGATGATGATCACCACGTGGAGACCTGCCAGGATCGCCAAGACCCGGTGGGCTTTCCACGTGTTCTCATGCCAGATCTTTCGGAGCAGGCTGAGGTGGGCAGTGAGGCTCATCCACAGGGTGAGCGGAATGGCGATGGCGAACGCGAAGCTGCCGACACCTCGTGGCCCGGCGCGCAGGCTGTCCAGGTCGGGTGGCCAATCGGCCAAGCTGAACGGGTGCCAAAAGGGTCGCAGCAGCCACGCCCAAGCGACCAGCAGCACCAGACCAAGCCAAAGCAAGTTGTCTCGCTGGCCGTGCCGCACATCATCCTTGGCGATGTCCTTTGGCCGCACGCTACGGATGTCCGGCGCATACTTGCGCGACGAGCGCAGGTAAAGGGCGGGCATCAAGAGCGTGAAGAACAGGAACGTCAAGGTGATCTGTCGCATCAGGTCCGGATCGATGAGGGCCGCAAAGGGGCTCATGTGCGGAATGCCGTAGAAGAACAGGAACACGGGGGGCAGCATCAAGATCGAAAGCAGGAGCGGCCAGAAGAGGCGCTTGGCCATCGGCTTCCAAGCATCGGCCCGGTCTGTGAGCGTCTCGGCCCGGGCGATGGCAGCGACCCCCTCGCGAGGCAAAGTGATCAAGCCACCCACGAAGAGCAAGAAGACCGGCGCGGTGAGCATGAGCACATCCCAATTGCGCGGTAGGCTGGGTTGGGCCGTGGTCAGGATCAACAAGCCCAGGGCGCCCCAGAACAGGCCGCGGCTGCCGTGGATGCGATGCATGAACGCGCCGAGCCGTTCCCTGGCTTCATCGAGTGGGCGCATCAGGAACCTCCGAACAGGTCGTCGAAGTCTCCTGGCTTGACCTCGCGGAGGCCGTGTTGCCAGACCATGGGGTCGATGAACGGATACCGGAACGTGTGCTGCTGCAACGGCTTCCACGTGGTCCCCAACTCCCGGCTGTGGCGCGTGATCGGGCCCCAGAGATAGCCCTGGTGGAATTCCTGCGCCTTGAGGAGCTCGATCGTGTAGTTACCGGGGTCCCACGTCGGACCTTGGCCATCGAACACGTCGCCATAGCCAACGAAGGCGGGGCGAAGTTTGCGGTCGTCCCCCGGCCCTGGATAGGACGCGTGGCTGCCCTTGGCCACGTAGACGTCGGTGCTCTCGGGGTCCTCCACGCGGATGCCCTTGTAGTGCTCGCTGTAGCTGACGGCGATCGGTTCGCCGGCGAGGGCGCCAGCAAGGTTCTCGAACGTCACTTGGATGAACTCTCGATCGCCGTTGTGCGCCAGCAACGCGATGTCATCACCGGATTCGTCAGGAACAAAATTGTATGCGTACAGGAACCAATACTGGATCACGAGGCGGTCGCCGGTGGTCTGGTGCACGTGCGCATAGACTGTGGGT
>JBFKXH010000043.1:0-8727 GCA_041638175.1 Thermoplasmatota archaeon | reverse complement strand
TCGGTGACCTCGACCGGGTGCTCCTGCATCTCCAGGATGGCCTCGCCCAGGCTCTCCTCAAGCGTCGGGAGCTTCGCCTTCGCGGTGGAGATGAGTGTGAATTGGGTCTCCATGCGGTCGCCGATCTTGTCCATCTTGGCCTTCAGGTCGACCAAGGTCTGGTACGCCTTGTCCTTCTTGTCACGAAGGCCCTTGAGCGACGCGGTGGCCTTGTGCTCCATTTTCATCAAGGCGTCCAACTCGGTCTTGGCGTCTGCCAGACCTTTGCTGTAGCGCTCCAGTTCATCTTTGAACCGGGCCCGTCCACGCTCTCGGTCGTCGAGGGTGGTCTCAAGCTCCTTGACGCGGGCCTTGACCAATTCCAATTGCTTGGCGGCCACATCGCGGCGGTTCTCCAACTTCAGCAAGGATTCGGTCGCTTCTCGGATCTCTTTCTGGAGACGCTCCGCCTTCTCGCGAAGGTCCTTTCGACCGCCCTTGAGAAGAAGAGCGCCCTTCTCTTCCCGGATGCGCTCCATGTCGCCAAGGCGCGCCGTGAGGGTCTCGATCTGCTCATCGGCCGCTGTGAGCGCAGCCCGGATCTTCTCCACCTCGTCGAGTAGAACCTTGACCGCTTGCTGGCGGCGGCCGTGACGCTCTTCCAGGCCCTTGACACGCCCTTCCAGCGCCTTGGCCTTGGCCTCGGCACCGCCATCGCCCATGGCCTCGAGCTGCCCCTGGATGGTCTCCATCTCTTGGCGCGTCCGGGACAGGCCTTGGAGAGCATCCTCCTGTGCCGCCTCGGCCTGGGCGATCTTGCCCATCAGATCATCGAGGCGGCTGCGGTCGTTGTTCTGGAACCCGCCCGACTTCTTCTTGCCGGCCGCGCCACCGATCATGGCACCGCCCGCCTCGAAGAGTTCGCCGTCGGTCGTGACCATGCGGACGCCGCCCATGAGGGAGCGGCCCGCATTCATGTTGCGCACCACGAAGGTGTCGCCAAAGACGCTCCAGAACGCGCCGTGGTAGCGGGGGTTGAAATCGATCAAGTCGAGACAGAAGCCCAGGCTTCCCTCCTTCTTGACCTTCATCAGGGCCTGGCCACGTGGCCGGCCCGGCACCATCTTGTTGAGTGGTAGGAGTTTGGCGCGCCCGGCGCGCTCTGACTTCAGCAACTCGATGCATTGCTGGGCACAGGCGTCGTCCTCGACCACGATCGCCTGCATGTTGGCCCCCGCTGCGGTCTCCAAGGCCGTGGTGTATTGCTCGTCGGCGTTCGCCAATTCGGCAATGGTGCCGACGATGCCTTTGATGTCGCCCCGGTCCCGGGCGTTCATGATCGTCTCGACCGCACGTCCCATGCCACCGCTGGCCCGGGCCGCCGCGTCGTGCTGGGCCTGCAGTTCCGCGTACTCCCGTTGCAAACGGCGGATGCGGTTCTCCAGGTCGTCCTTCTGTTGCGAGAACTCTGCCTGGGCCTTGCGCATGTCGAACATGCGTCGCTCCAGTTCCTTGCGCTTCTTGCCGCCCGTGTCCGTGGTCTTCTCGATCTCTGAAAGCTCCCACTTGGCCTCTTCCAGGTCCTTCGCGATCGATTCCATCTCGGCCGTGGTCTCGTCCAGCTTGGCCTCTTGGCTGGCCAGGGCGTCCCGGTGCCGGTCGGCCGCGAGCTGGGCTTCGTGGAGCGCCAACTGTTTGTCCTCGTGTTCCTTCTTGAGGCGCCCCATCTCGTTCTTCAGTTCCAGGGCCCCGCTTGTGGATTCTGTGATGAGCTTCTCCACATCTTCGAAGGCCGCCTTCTTGTCCGCCAGTGCGACCACCGCCTTCTCATGTTCTGCGCCGCAATCGGTTTCGATCTTGGCGGTCCGCTCCTGCTCCTTCTTGACCCGTGCCAATTCATCACGCAGGGGCTGGTCGTCTTCTTTTCCGCCTTGCAGCTCCGTCTTGGCGAATTCGATCTTTTCCTCATAGCGCACCATGCGGTCGCGCGCGGCCTGGATGTCGTTCTGGAGCTTCTCGACCTCTTCCCCGCCTTCCTCGCGGATCTGCTGCTCCAACTCGGCAAAGACCGCTTGTGCCTCCTTGTAGGTGGCCTTGATGCCTTGTCTTTGCTCCTCGTATTTTTGGCGCTCGGCAGTGAACTTCTCGATCTCTTGGCTGACGTGGGCGATGCGGGACTCAAGGTCGTTCTTGCGGCGCCAGGCCATCAGGCCCTTTGTCTCCTTCGCCTCTTCGGTGAGCCGCTTCCATTTGGCCGCGGCCTCCTTTTCCTTGTCGAGGGTCTTGAGTTGATTCTCGATCTCGTCCAGGATGATGCCGATGCGCTCCAGGTTGTCGTCCACGTCTGCCTTGCGCTTGTCCGCTTGATCGATGTCCTTGTCAAAGGTCGTGACGCCGGCGATGTCGTCGAGGATCTGGCGGCGCTGGACCGGCGTCATGTTGCAGATGCCCAGGATGTCACCTTGTTGGGTGATGTTGTAGCCGTCGGCGCTGATCCGAGCATGGCGAAGCAGGTCCACGAACTCCTTCTTCTTGCTGGCGCGGCCGTTGACGTAGAAGTATCCTGAGTAGCCGTCGGGGTCGTCCTTGGTGGGCTTGCGCTTGACCTTGCGCGTCAAGGTGACCTCGTCACTGTCGACCGGCATCTCGCGGTTGCTGTTGTCGAAGGTCAGGCTGACGATCGTATGGTTGGCGGCCTTCCCCGTGGACCCGCCATTGAAGATCAGATCGGTCAAGCGGCCAGCACGGATGGCACGTGGAGAATTGGGGCCGAGCACGAACATGATGGCGTCGCCGATGTTGCTCTTGCCGGAACCATTGGGGCCCGTGATCCCAGTGTAGCCGGGCTCGAAGGGGACAGTGAGCTTCTTGCCGAAGCTCTTGAAATTCTCCATGTGGACTTCTTTCAGGAACATGGTCGCAGATGGGACGCCGGACCTGCCCGTGCTGGCTCTCACCTTCATGGAAGGAAAACCGCGCGGCGCGGGGGCTCGTGCATCCCATGGGTCGACCGGCCTTTCTCGCTTTAAACGTACTGGTGTTCTTCGGGAGAGCCACAGCCCTTGGTTTCCAGTGGACTATGCACGTGGCAACCGCAACTTGACCGCGACACCCTGCCTTGCTTGCTCCACCGTCAAGGAACCGCCCTGGTCCTTCACAGCCGCCTGGGCAAAACGCAGGCCCGGCCACGACTTCAACGGAGAAGGGTCTCGATCCTCTACTTCTAGGACCATGTCTTCGCTTGCCCGCAGGTGCACGCGCACATGCTGCTCGACAGGGGTCCGCCGCACCGCATGTTCCAGAATCGTCATCATCACCTGGCGGATGGTCGCCGGGGCCACCATCACGTCGCCGGGCGTGTCGGCCCCCTCCACGTCGAGTGGCACTCCGGCCCGGAGCGCCATTTCCTTGACGGGCCGAAGCACCTCGGCCAACAGGTCCGCGATGGGGACCGCCTCCTTGGTCTCGGCCGCACCCCATTGGCCGCGCATCTTCTCTTCGAGGGACCACCACTGATCGACGTTGCGTTCGATCTGTTCGATCGCCTCCCGTTGCCTCTTGGTCAAGGGGCCGAGGGCTTCCTTGAGCAATTGATGCAAGCGGATGCGGATCGGCGTCATGGGCCCGTGGGTGGCCTGGAAGGTCAATTCCAATTGGTTCAGGTGGTCGCTACGCCATGCCTTCAGGGCCTGCAGCGCGAACTCCGCTTCGTCGAGACTGGCCTGCAATTCTGATGCATCGGTCTCGGCGGATCGATCCATGTGCTGGATCATGATGGCGGCCGGTTCCACGTCGAACGTGGTCGCAAAGGCCTCGTAGGCATGATCCTCGATCTCGTACATGACCACGCATTTTTTTTGGTGACCATCCAGGATGGCCCGTAGGCCCTTGGCCAACTCCCGCCCGGACTCGAGGGCGAAGCCTCGGTTCTCTAGGTCATGGATGTGGTCTCGGCCGCGGGCATCATTGACGTCCATCAAGCCGCCCGGTCGCGCCGCGTCGCCCCAGGCCTCGTTGACGCACAACAATCGGCCTTTTTCGTCGAGCAAGGCGGTCGCCTGTGGAAGTGATTCGATGAGCTGCGCGACTTGGGGTTCCACGTGCCCCACATCCCGTCGTTGAGATAGCACAGAAAAGATTCCTTCTTGCAGCCTCTTAGCCTCGAGCCTCCGTCCGACTTGGGCCTTGGGGCCAGCGTGCGGGCCGCCCAAGCGCTTCGACAGCCCCAAATGGGACCCCCTGGGTGGAAAACCCGTGTTCCTGCGACCGGAGGACGGGCCCGACGTGGTGTATGAGTTCTTTGCGCCCTTTGCCCACATCCCGGGTCGCTACGAATGGTGCCGCATCCGCAGCCCCAGCCATGGGGTCTTCGACACGTTCATCGTCCTGGGCAAGACCACCGCCCACCCGGCGACCGTGTACGTCAATTCCGTCTTGGGGGAGGCGTTCATGCGGGAGCGCTACCCAGAGTGCACCACCATCCGCACCGCCCCGGGCGGCCTGCAGATCGAAGAGGTGCCTGGGGGTCACACGGTCCGTGGCACGCTCAAGGCCCACGAAGGCCCTGTCTTGGAGGCGGATCTGGAGATGGCGGCAAGCCCGCACAAATTGCCTGTGCAGGTGCCCTATGGCGGCGATGGTCAGCCCGTGTGGGGAAGTCGGTTCACGTGCTGGGGTGTTGATCTGGTCTTGGAGGGAAAAGCCACGGGCACGGTCTCTGGCCCGGAGCTGGAGGAAGAACACCGGGGCACCCCGTGTATCATCACCATGGGAAGCTTCGGGCGGATTGCGCCGCGCTCGGCCTAGGGAACCGCCCACTTCGTGCAAGCGTCCTCGTAGTCGTCCATCTGGCGCGAGGTCTCCGCCTCGTCCCAGCCAAGCAGCTCGGCCATCCGGGCGGCCACGCGCCTTGCAACATGCGGATTGCCGTGAGGCCAGAAGCCCAGGCGGGTGCGTCGCATCATGACGTCTTCCACGGTGGTGGCGTGTTCCTCCTCCACCGCGACGACGACCTGTCCCCATACGTCCGGGTGGCGCTTGTCGATCCGGTCGGTGCCTGCTTCGGCCACGCGGCGCCAACGGGCCCCGTACGAATCGACCAGGTGCGCCGCTACTTTCTCAGGGATCTTCCATTCGTCCAAGGCGGTCTTGATGGATCGGCTGCGGAAATCCTGCCAAGGGATCAGCGGCCCCCCGGGGAGCGTGCCCTCCCGCGTCGGACGCGCCTTCTTGGCCGGGTGATCAAGGTGCTTGCAGACCTTGGTGACGGCCTGCTCAGCCAGGTGGCGGTACGTGGTCAGCTTGCCCCCCTGGACCGACCAGTAACCACCGCCGTGGTCGTGCAGCTTGTGGCGGCGTGTCACGCTGCTTGCACGAAGGCCGGTCTCCCGCACGAGGGGGCGGATCCCGGCGTAGGTCCACAGCACGGTCAGGTCCGCGTCGGGGAAGTAGCGCCTGGCGGATTCGAGCAGGTAGGACTGATCCTCTGGCGAGGCGACCGCATCCCTGGCGTCGCCTTCGAAGTCAGTGTCCGTGGTGCCGATGAGTGTGTAGTCGTGCCATGGTAGCACGAAGAAGGTGCGGCCATCTTGGGCGCGCACGATCAGGGCATCTTGGGTGAATCGCTTGACCGCCAAGTGGGCTCCCTTGGTGCGGCGCAATAGCGGTCCGTCGGGCGCATGGTCGTCGACCCACGGTCCTGTGGCGTCGATGACGGTCCGGGCGTCGATGCGTTCTCCCGAGGCCAGCACGACGCCGCCGGCGCCAAGGGTCGCGACCGGCGTCTGGCTGCGGCAATCGGCGCCGTGCGCTTGGGCATCGAGCACCAGTTCCAGGACGAACCGTTCGACGGATCCGAATTGGCCGTCCCAGTAGGTGGCGCCGCCCTTGAGGTCCTCCGGTGCCAGCCCCGGCATGGCGGCAAGCACGTCGTCGGCCGCAAGAAAACGGCGCTTGCCGACCGATTTTCCGTGGCTCAGCACATCATAGAGCCACAACCCGACCCGTACGGTGCGGCGGCTTGCCACATCAGGGTAGATGGGGTAGATGAAGCGGAGGGGACGCACGAGGTGGGGTGCTTGCTGGAGCATCAATTCGCGGTCTTGTAGGGCCTCATGGACCAGCCCCAATTCGAATTGTTCCAGATAGCGTAGTCCTCCGTGGGCCAGCATGCTCGATCGACTGCTGGTGCCGCTGCACCAATCGTCGGCCTCCAGCAGGCAGACCTTGAGGCCGCGCATGGCGGCGTCGCGGGCGATGCCGGCACCGTTGATGCCTCCGCCGACCACGATCAGATCAAGCATGCAGGGTCTGCGCCAGGTCCCGGATGCTGTTCACGACGCGCACCAGGCGGGCGGGGTCCAGGTCAAGGGGGAGGGAGGGGTACTTGGCCGACGGGTCGAAGCCGATGGCGATGTCGAGGATCTCATCGGCCCAGTGCTGGAATGCCTCGGGCGGGAGTCCATGGTGCTCCATGATGACCCGGCACAACTCAAGGCGGGCATCGCTGCAGAACAGGGTCGCTGCCGTGAATGGGCTGTCGCCTTGGTGGCCGATCAGTCGGACGGCGACCTTGCCCGGCTTGACCGTGCCACCCGCCGATTCCCAGGCGTTCGCGATGGTGCGGGCGGCGAGTCGGGGCTGTTCGTCCAGTTGGGCCAGCGCTTTTTGCAATGCGTCGTCGTCCATGGCGGTCAAGGTCATCGGTGCCTAACGGCCGCCCTGGGAAAAAACCCTGGTGGTCGGGTCGCCGCGCCGTCAAGCCAGCGACCAAGAAACGCTATATGTCGATGTGAAAATCGACATTTGATGAAAGAAGCGCTTCTGGAAAAGATGGCGGGTGAGATCACGCTCAGTGATGGCGCCGGCGCGACGCTCCGGAAATGGCGCGAGACGTTCGAGTTCAGCCAGAGCGAGTTGGCGGCCCGCCTGACCGTCAACCCCAGCGTCATCAGCGACTACGAGTCCGGCCGCCGAAAGAGCCCCGGAATCGCCACCATCAAGCGACTTGTGGAGGCCCTGGTCTCCATGGATGAAGAGCGAGGTGGCCACGTGGTCTCGCGCTATCACAGTCTGATCAACCCCACGGAAGGCATCCTGGACATCGTCGAATACCGGCGCAACGTACCTGCGACCGAGTTTGTCGAAGCGATCGAAGGGCGGGCATTGGTGCTTGCCGACATCGAAGAAAAAAAAGTCCAAGGCTACACGCTCATCGACGCAGTGCAGGCCATCAGCAGCCTCAACGCCAATGATTACGTGCGGGTCTATGGCTGGAGCACGGAGCGTGCCTTGGTCTTCAGCGGCATCAAGTATGGGCGAAGTCCCATGATCGCCGTGCGGGTGCATCCCATGAAACCCAGCATCATGGTCTACCATCGACCGGAAGACGTGGACAAGTTGGCCTACCGGCTCGCCGAGTTCGAACAGATCCCGTTGATCACGACGGATCTGGAACTGGACGAGCTGGCTGCACGGATGCGCAGCCTCCTGTGATCAAGTGTTCCAGGTGAGTGGCGTGCCGTCAGGGGCCAAGATGGACGCAGCCCGCTCCATGGCGACCAGACGGGCCACGAGGACCAGTTCTTCGTCGGCCGTTCGATGGATCTCGATCTCGACCCACCGGATGACGTCTTGACGGCTCTTGAGACGACATCGGACGCGGCACCCCTGCGTGCCCTTCAACGTCTGATCATGGGCGGTTGCGAACATGGGCACATCGTCGGTGCGCAACCAGGTGTAAGGGGAACGGCCCAAGAGATCCTGCATGGTCTGGCCAAGCACGATCTCGGATGGCCCGTCGACGGCAACACAGCACCCGTGCCCGTCATGGACCGTGACCACGGCAGAAGGTTCACGCGGCCAATGGGCCGCCTCCACGTTTGCGACCACCCGAAGTGCATAGCTCTCATGGCATAGAAACCGTTGGGTCTTCGGATGATCGGTGGGTGGCTACGACTCGTCGATCTCTATGCCACGTTCGTCCACTACGTGGGCATGGGTCTGATCCTCGCAGCGCCGGGTCAGGCAGGCAATGATCGCCGCACCTTCGATCTCCATGAGTCGCGATGTGGTCTCGATCCAATGGAATGACTCGTCCGGGGCTCTGCGGCGGTAGCGAAGCCAGGTGTCTTCGCGGGCGCCGCTGAGCAACGCCACATGATGTGCTGAGATCAGCGGGATGTCGTCGGGGTGGAAGTCGTTGTAGGGGTTTGATGCCAGAAGTGCGGATCGGTCGAATCCGGTGACCTGCACGGAGTCACCGTCCACGTCGACAAAGTACCCTTCGCCATCGTGGATGGAGGCCATGACCCCCCGCGTAGGCGGATCGTCAAGCAGATCGGAGGCACTGATCAGAGGACCCGCCGCCCGTCTTCGTCAACCACATGGCATTCGGTTTGGTCTTCGACGCGGCGGGTCACGCTCGCGGTGACCGGTGCGCCACGGAATTCGGCGAGGAAAGCGATGGTCTCCAGCCATCGATAGTTCCCGTCGGGTAGTTTGCGGCGGAACCGGATCCATCGGCCGTCCATGTTGCCTGCAAGCAACTCGACATGATACATCGAAAGGGTCGGCACGTCGTCCGGGTGGATGACGTTGTACGGATTCGACGCCAGAAGCTGCGCATCGGTGTAGCCCATGACCTCTTCCGCATCCCCGGACAGGTCCACGAAATATCCTTCGGGGTCGTGCAAGGAGGCCAGGCTAGGTTCCTCCAGTGCGATGCTCGCCAAGACAGCTTCCGCGTCG
>JBFKXH010000042.1:0-8756 GCA_041638175.1 Thermoplasmatota archaeon | reverse complement strand
GCCATCTTCCCGTCCGTCGAAGCAGGTGCCACGACCAGGTTCCTGCCCGAAGGATACTGGCCGCGGGACGCCGCACAGTTCTTCGAGGCCGGCGTCAACGCCGGGCGGGACGCCTTCGCCAGTATCTGGATCTCGTGCGACTTTGAGGACGAGCCGCCACTCACGCTGGGCTTCTTCGGCGTCTATATCGAATCGCCATCCATGCGGCCGGGTGCCAGTTACGACTTCTATGAACTGGAGCGGTTCACGGACCACGACGACCTTTTCCATGAGGCCTCCAAGTACACGTCCCACTCCGAGCAGGGGCTAGCGTTGGAGATCCAGACACGCCAGGACCGGCCCATCCACGATGGCGTGGGCCAGGTCCGGAATCTGCATGCACGCCTGTTCCAGTGGACGGCCACGGTCGACGGCGCCGAAGAATTCCGCGCCAACTTCGGGGGCACAACGGGCTACGACCTGGAAAACGAGACCATCCGATTCTGGCACCAGACGCCCAAGGGGACGCTGCTGACCGAGATCGCGACGTTGGACTACGCCACAGGCGGTGCCGCGACCTGCAACTTTGGTCAGGGGACCATCGGGGCGGAGGCCATCGGCAATCGGTGCCCGCCAGAGACGGTAGGTCTCGTGACGACGCACCTCCGTTTCGTGGGGCAGCAGGAATTCCTGGATGGAGTCTTCGCAGCATGAAACGCCTGGCATGGTTTTTGGCCCTCCTTTTGGCTCCGACGAGCCTTGCGATGGCAGAGTTGAGCCCCGTGGTCGACATGTCCTTGCAGGTCACCAAACCCTTGGACTTCGACGGCATGGAGTATGCTACGGGGCGCGGGGAGGGGTCCCGACTGGCCGCGCCGGGTCAGTGCCAGGGCGGCAGTTTTGAGGATCTGCGCGCGACCCATGCCTTCCGATTCTTTGAGACCCAGCAACAGACGGGATGCCTCGAGGTATGGTTCACGACAGAGCTCGTCAGCGATGCCAAGACGGCCCATCTTGCGTTCACCGCGGATCGCGCCATCAAGGGGCCGTATGACGATGCGACCAACGTCAACATGATCCAACACGTGCAGGTCGGTCGACCGTCCGCTTTGCGGACCTACCCGGTGTTCGAGCCGACCGAGGGCAGCAGCCCGCCGGTGGCCCAATTGGTCCCCTTGGAGCCTGGCGGAGGTTCGCGGGAGATCCGATTCTTCTTCGAAGATCGCGGGGTGCCCACGGATCCGATCGATGCGGTGGTGCCTGTGCCTACCAACAGCTTCGGTGCCACCGTCTCCGAGCCCCGCATCGTCATGGCAGGGATCCCCCTGGAATACGAGGCGACGTACCGGAAAGCAGCCAACATCGGAAGCAGCGCACTGCAGGAACACAACGTCGCGTTCACGATCCCGCCTGGCTTGGGTCACGGCGCGGAGACGGCGGTCCAGTTGACCTTGGCCAGCGGGACCCAGATCGTGGCGATGCGTGGGCCCGAAGGGCGCCATGTGTTCACGGCCGGGCAGGTCGTCATCGATGGTACGGGCCACTATGTGGTCCCATCCCATCTCCTGCGGACACCCGGCGATTATACCTTGGAATTGAGCCAAGAGACCGCCTTGCAGCACATGGTCCCAGGCTCGGTGGCAGGGGCCGGGTTCGCCATCCCCCTATTGCTGGGACTGGTGGCGGGAGGGATCCACGTGCGCCATCGCACCGAGCTGCGCCGCTTCGTACCGGCGGCCTGGCGCCAGGATGTGCTGGTCTGGGTCCTTGGCATGGTCGGCCTGACCGGCCTTTTTGCTTGGGCGGCGCGCGATCGCTTCGATGCGATCTCCGTTTCGCCACCGGGTCCGACGAGTGTGGCGCTTGCCATCGGAGTGATCTTGGTCATGGCCCTGTTTGCCATGCTGATCATCCGTTGCTACGGCTTGTTGCGCATCAGTGGCCGGCTGCGCCATGCAAGGGAGATCGAATCGGTCAACCAAGACCTGGCACGCAGCAACCGGGACCTTGCGGAATTCGCAGATACGGTCAGTCATGACCTGCAGGCGCCCCTCCGGACCGTGGTCGGATTCACATCGCTCCTGGAGCGGAACCACGAAAAGCGCCTCAACAAAGAGGGCAAAGAGTACGTCCAGATGGCGCGTGATGGGGCCGAGCGGATGCAAGGCATGGTCGAAGGACTCCTGCAATTCAGTCGCATCGGACCGGACCGGATCGCCATGGATGTGGTGGACATGAACCGGGTCGCCGCTTCGGTCCTGCGCGACCTGGCCCCGGCGGTGCATGAGAAAAAGGCCCAGATCCAGGTCGGCAGATTGCCGAGCGTGCAGGGGCACGCCGGGCTTCTCGGGCAACTACTGACCAACATGATCGACAACGCGATCAAGTACTGCGAACGCCGGCCCAGTATCCGGATCGACGCCAGGCCCGAAGGGGACATGTGGTGCTTTTCGGTCCAGGACAACGGCATCGGGATCCCGGAACGTTTTCAGGACAAGGTGTTCGTGATGTTCCAGCGGCTGCACGGGGCGAATTCGAAGTATGAGGGGAGCGGCATCGGGTTGAGCATCAGCCGTCGCATCGTCGAATCCCACGGCGGCACCATGTGGGTCGAATCCAAGGAAGGAGAAGGCTCGACGTTCTTCTTCACGCTCAAGGCCAAGCCATAGAGTGGCGGTACATTCACTGACCTCCTGGCGTGGACTAACACGCTCATATCCCTGGCTTGGCCTCCGTGGCAATGATGAGTCTCGTCGAGGAAGAGCTGGCCGGCCCGACGGTCTTCAAAGACCTGGCCAAACTGGACTTCGACTACGTGCCAGAAGATCTCCCCCATCGGGACGAAGCGGTCCGCTTCCTCAGCCGCACCTACCGCGGCCTGACCCAAGGAAGTACACGCGACCATGCGCTCCTATGGGGCAGCGTCGGTACGGGAAAGACCGTGGTCGCAAAGCGCTTCGCGCAAGATTTCCAACAGGTACTGGCCAAACAAGGCAAGCGGTTCGAATACGTTCACGTCAACTGTCGGCGCCGCAAAAGCAGCAGCCTGGCGATGCTGGGCATCCTCAACCATTTCGAACCCCACTACCCAGAACGCGGTTTCAGCGTCGGGGAGATGATGCGTGACCTGCGCAAGCACATGGAACGCCGCGACTGCCACCTGATGGTCATCCTTGACGAGGTCGATGCCCTCCTGCGCGCCGACGGCAGCAACCTGGTCTATGACCTGACCCGCTTCAACGATGAGGTCGGGCAACAATGGGTCGGCATCAGCCTTGTCCTGATCAGCCAACAGATGGTCCTGGATCAATTGGACGAGGCGGCCCTATCGACGTTCAAGCGAAGCAACGTCTACGAGACGCAAGCCTACCAAGGCGAACAGATCGCGGCCATCATCGAACAACGCGTCGACCTGGCGTTCCAACCTGGCGTCGTGGACCCGGACGTGGTCGGCCTCATCGGCGACATCGCAGGCCAGCAATCGGGCGCCAAGGGCGGGCCCGGTGATGCCAGGCTTGCCATCGAACTTCTTCATAAGGCTGGCCAGAACGCCGACGACGAACGCCGCGATACGGTGGCCGCCGATGATGTCCGCACCGCCAAGGCGTACACCTATTCGGTCGTCACGACGGCCAAACTGCAGAACCAGCCCAAGCACCCCTTGTTGGTGCTCAGCGCCTTGGCGCGCCGCCTGCAGCGGGACCAGGCCGCCTACGCCACGACCGGCGAAGTGGAGAAGGCCTATGCCCTGTTGTGCGAAGAACACGGGGAGACCGCGCGCGGGCATACCCAGTTCTGGAAGTACCTCAAGCAGCTGGAGGACGCCGGCTTCCTGTATGCCAAACTGAGCGGAAAGGGGCAGGCGGGCACCACCCAGTGGCTCAGCATCCCGGACGTACCGACCCAGGTCCTCCAAGAAAAGATCGACGAGATCCTCGGTTGAGCCCAAAGGGCCGAATCCGCAACCCTCTTCATGGGCCAGAGCCCCAACAGTCCGTATGGGAGACATCGACTCCCTCATCGCACACTTGGACCAGGAGGGCTACCTCAATGACCCCCGCCTGGAGGAGGCGATGTTGGCCACACCGCGTCACCGGTTCGTACCGCCGGATCTCGTGGCCCAAGCCTACTTGGATCAGCCATTGCCAGTAGGACATGGCCAGACCATCAGTGCCCCCCACATGGTGGCCATGATGACCACCGCATTGCAAGTGGAACGCGGGCACAACATCCTCGAGATCGGAACAGGCCGCGGCTACCAGGCTGCCATCCTGAAGCACATGGTGGGAGAAGACGGCACGGTCGTGACCGTGGAATACGTCGAGGCCCTTGCCAAGGCTGCACGGGAGAACCTGCAAGAATCCGGTCTTGCAGTCCACGTCCTGCAACGCGACGGCGCGCTTGGGGCCCCCGAGTTCGCCCCCTTTGACGGCGTTTTGGTCACCTGCGCGATTCCATCCATTCCAGATTCGTTGGTCGCCCAGTTGAAGGACGGCGGCCATTTCGTCGCCCCGCTCGGGACCACCGAATGCGACCTCCTGGCTTGCCGCAAGGTCGATGGCGATCTGCAATGCGAAAGTCTGGGCGCGTGCCTGTTCGTCAACGCCCAGGGGAAGCTCGGCCAAGACGACGACCTGCTGCACCCGGCGCCCTGATGAAGGGGGGCGCCTTGCCGTCGCCGTGGTCTTGCTGAACGCCTCGAACACGCACCTGTTCTGGAAAGGCAAGGATCCCCAACGCCTCGACGGGCTGCACGAACCAAACCTCTTGGCGTTCCCTCGGGGCGATGAGACCATGGAGGCGGCGCGGGAACGCCTGGTCGCTCTGATGGACGGCGCCGGCGATCCGGAATCAGACGATCTTGGAAAGATCGCGAACGTCGGGGAACCCACCCGGTACGAGAGTTTCTGGGACCATGGCACGCATCGGGAGGTCATCCCGGTCGCCGCCAAACGCAGCTACTGGATCCCCGATGTGTCGGACCGATTGTTCTTCGACCATGGATTCTACACGTGCGAGCATGACATGCCGTACATCGAGCGGGCCCTGGCGGACCTGAGCGCCGAGCAAGATCATTGGCTGTGGGACACCAAGGGCCGCAAGCAGCGCCTTGACGTGCTGACGTACGACATCGAGACCACCCAATACGGCACCGGCGCCAAAGAGATCCCGATCGACATGATCGGCTACAGCGACTTCAGCCTTGAATACCAGGCCAGCAAAGACCTGGACACGGAAGCGTTCGACTTCCAGTTCCATCACATGCCACAGGACTGGCAGGAGCGGGAGGTCGAACAACGGGTCGCCCGCAACCTGGATGAAGAGATGGACCTCCTCATGGAGTTCACCCAGCATGCGACCCAGTACGACATCACGGCAGGCCACAACATCCTCGGCTTCGACAACCTGCAGATCCGTGAACGCATCCGGACCTTCCTTGAACGAGACCGCAAACAGGAGACCCTCAGCCCGGCCATGCGCAGATGGTACGAGGAGTTCACGACCACGTGGAGCCGCAGGGACCGCAGCTTCCACTTCGGCACCAGCAGCGATGTCTGCGTCTGGAATCCCGTCACCTTCGACACCTTCCACGCTGCCAGAAAATTCTACTTCTTCCACGACGACTTCACACTGAAGGGGCTGGCGCCCTGGCTAGGTATCGACGTGCCGGACCGGGTCTATCTGGAGCCCGCGAACATGTCCCTGGACGACCCGAAGACGTTGGAGTACAACCGGCACGACGTGCAAGAACAGATGGGCATCACCCAGATCCTATTGGCCCAGGCCTTGCCGCTGGCGTTCACCGTCAACATGCCCATGGATTCCCTGCTGACGGGTGGGAACACCAAGATGTGGGATCACATGGCGTTCCTTCGAGCCAGGCGCCGCAACAAGATCATGCCCGCCACGTGCCGGGCCCAATCCATCGCCCGCTCCATCCAACGGCACATCCGCGACCCGTTCCCCACACGCAACGAGATCGCCGAAGCTGCCCTGGCCATCCCGGAGGAGGAACGGCAAGCGGCCAAGGAGTTCATCCGCGTCGCCAAACAAGGGCCCGAAATGCCGTTCTGGTGCGAACACCCCGGCGTCATCAGCCGACCCGGCGCGCCAAAAGAGAACCCACACGGGTACGCCATTGTCGGCGGATTGACCCTCAAGCCGGACAGCGATCTGAAGAGCCATTTCGTACCATGGTACCACGTGGTCGAGGCGGACGTGGGCGCCATGTACCCGACCATCCTCAAGGCCCGGAACCTGACCGCAGACACGGTGCAACCTGCAAGGATCGACGAAGATCCTGACGACTGGATCTGGCTCATGGATGTGGACGAAGGCTTTGCCAAGAGTGGCCGCTACCATGTCCGCAAGGCCACCGCGGACGATGATTTCACGGGCGGCCGAGGGTGGCTCATCGGCGTCAAGCACGCGCCGCAGGATGGCATGGTGAACCTTGCCATGACCGGCATCCTGGACACCATCCAGAAGGTGAAGAACGCGCGCGCCGAAGCCAAGGCGGATGGGGCTGACAAGGACCAGATCCGCATCCTGGACATGACCTACGCGAGCCTCAAGGCGGCCCGCAACGCGGGCACTCATGGCATCTTGGTAGCGGTCAATGTCAGTTGTCGCCAGTTCAACGTTTGGGGTGGCGCCAACATCACCACGATCGGGCAGCAAGTGCTGCACGAGACCCGCCGCGATTTCGAAGAAAAAGGCATCCGCGTGGTGTATGGCGACACGGACGGCATCTACCTTGGATGCAGCAAATCCGCAGGCAATCTACCCCATTTTGCGGCGGCCTTGGGTGCTGATGAGGAGCCTGAATCCGACAAATGGATCACGCTGCCCGATGATGCGGTCGGGGCGGTGCAAGCGGCCAACAAGAAATGGCGGGACCTTCTGGACTATCCGGACTTCGAACTGGAGGCCGAGCAATACGACGCCATGGTCTTCATCGTCCACAAGAACTACCTGAAATTCAAGGCCAAGGGAGGCGAAGTGGTCCTGGAGACGAAGGGCAACAACTTCCGAGGTTCCGACAAGGCGCCCCTTGCGCAGCGGCTCCTGCAACCGATCATGGCGCAGGCCTTGGCGGATGTTTCCAGCTGGGACGACGAAGAGGACGCGCGTGAGCGCATGAAGGCGGCGATCAAGCGGGCGACCAAAGAAGCAGTGGCCGGCGTCAACCTGGACGAGATCTCTTGGCAGGACATCGTCTTGACCCAGAAGGCCGCGCCGATCCGCACCTACAAGCCCAACGCGGACGGCAGCCTGAGCACGTTCGCGGTCCGGACCGCTGCGCTGGAGCACCTGCTGGGTGAGTCCCTTACTGCGGCACGCAAATTCAAGTTCATCGTCTGCAAGGATCCCCTGCCGTTGTACCACGACCCGAAAGAACAGGAGCGGGTGCGTGCCCACTTGGCCAACCAAGGCTACAATCTGCAGGTCAAGAAGCCCCGCAAGGCGAGCATCAAGCCCATCGAATACATGTGGCCGGCTGACAAAGTCGAGCCGCACATGGTCGACTGGGCATGGTACAAGGACATGGTCGAAGCGTACGTCAAGGGCGCCTTCGGCTTCGATTCCATGGAACTGGCCGTGCAACGGGATCTGAGTTCCTGGTTCTGAAACCGCTTTACGCCGCGTCCACCATGCGGACCTGTTGCGTGGAGACAAGCTGGCGCTGATCCTGCTACTTTCAGCGTGCATCGTGCTTCCGATGTCGTACTGGGTGGGCACGAAGGGACTCGTCACTTCGCTCCTGTTGAGCGCCAGTCTTTGGGCCTGGCTTACTCGGCCGGGCCTCTTCTTCGACCGTCTGGCGGCACGGCGCAGGTGGCTCCAGCAGCGGGACGCAGAAGCGCCCAACAGGAAGCTTAAGTGACGAGGCGTGACTCGCCGCCACAATGGCCCGTTACAAGAACCAGCGTCTCTTCGGAGGCCTCCTGCTCTACATCCTGACGGCAGTCTGGCTGGCCGCCTGGTTGGTGGGCTGGCTCGTACTCGATGAACCTGACCTCGCCGAGCCCAGTTTCTACGTATTCTGGGTGTTTGCGGCCGCCAGTCTGGTATACGCGGGCCTTCGCGGCGCCATCGAAGAATGACGCGTCATTGGCTGATGAAGTCGGAGCCAGAGGTCTATTCCATCCATGACCTCGAGCGCGACGGGACCACCCATTGGGACGGCGTGCGAAACTACCAGGCTCGCAACTTCATGCAGGACATGGCCGAAGGCGACCGTGTTCTGTTCTACCATTCCAATGCCAAGCCGCCTGGCGTGGCGGGCCTTGCCCGGGTGCACAAGGAAGCCTATCCGGATCACACCGCATGGGCGCCGGGCAAATACCATGATCCGAAAAGCGACCCTGACGCTCCCCGATGGTTCATGGTGGACCTGGTCCATGAAAAGACGTTCGCTGACCTGGTCAGCCTCGACCAGATCAAGGCCGAGCCTCGCTTCGACGGCATGCCGCTTGTCCAGCGCGGTCAACGCTTGAGCGTCCAGCCCGTCGATCCAGAACACTTCGAGGCCATCATGGCGATGGCCGATGCTTGAGGCCTTTGCCGATCCGCGGTTCTACGTAGGGGTCTTCATGATGGCGCTTGCTGGCACCATCTACTGGGTCGGGCACCACACGGCCTTCGTCCGATTGCTGGCACTCTACCTGGTGATCCGCGGGGCGCTCAATGCATGGTTGCCCATGACCCACGAAGGGGGCGTGCGCTTGGGGATCACATGGCGCGAGGAGATCGCGGGGCACCTCACCCTAGAT
>JBFKXH010000041.1:0-9101 GCA_041638175.1 Thermoplasmatota archaeon | reverse complement strand
CAATGACAAGGCGCTCCCCGTTCTGGAGTTCGCTCGCGAATTGGGCGTACCGCTCGACCGGGTCCTTTCGATCGGCAACAGCATGCCGGATGTCAGCATGTTCGAAGTGACCGGTCGCTCCATTGCATTCCATCCTGAGGACGATTACACACGGGAGCACGCGACCTGGACGGTCGAGGAGGGCCCACTCACCCAGATGCTCCCCTTCGTGCTGGAGCCGGGCCGTCATCAGCCCGTCGGGCATGGCCCCGCCTAAGCCTCGGTCCAAGAGATAAGCCGGCCCTCCCGATCGAAGCTCCAGATCCACGTGCCCGTCTTGTCGCCCCTTTTCCAACTCAGGAACACCAGGTTGCGCTTCATGACCAGATCCAGGATCTCGTCTGGCCGGGGGGTGCGCAGCAACCAAGGCGCCGCCTGTTCGCCGACAAGGGCCATGGCCAGGGGCGTCCCCATGGCATCCAAGAAGCGGTGTGCCGCTTCGACCGGGTCCACGCCGCTGTGAGCATGCGGTACCGTTTAAGCGCGGCCCGCGGGTCGTGCTGCTCGATGAAGGTGACCTGCCAGACCGTCAAGCAAGCCTCTGCCGATGCGTACATCGTCGGCGTATTGACCAAGGACGACAAACGAAGCGCGCCGGGACTGAAGGCCATCGGTGAAGGCGCCCACCCCCATGCCAAGTTCTTGCTCGAGAACGAGGCCACCGGACTGGGCTTCTCGCAGGTCGTGAGCGTGCCCGGTAAGGCGCTCGAGGCGGCGATCGTCTTGGTGGGCCTTGGGGACGGAAAATTGACCCAAGAGAAGGTCGGCACCTGCATCTCGGCGGCGCTCAAGCATGTCAAGGGTCTTGGTTTCCACAGGGCGGCCACGACCCTGGTATCCGATGTGGAGATGTCAGAATCCGACGCGGTGCAGGGCACGGTCCATGGTGCCATCATGGGAGACCTCACTTTCAACCAGTGGAAGGGCGACAAGAAGAGCCCGAAGGCGAAGATCGACAGCCTTGCACTCCTTCATGACCGCCCGGCCAGCATCCGTGGGATCGCCAAGCAGGCCGCCGTCGTGGCCGAGGCGGTCAACGACGCGCGGCTCCTGGCCAACACGCCGGCCAACATCGCCACGCCCAAGTGGATGGCGACCCAAGCACGGGCGCGTGGCCGAAAGCACGGCTTCAGCGTTTCCGTGAAAGGCCGCACCCAGCTTCGCAAGGAAGGCTTCAACGCGCTGTGCGGGGTCGCCCAGGGGAGCGCCAACGAGGAGCAACTCATCACCATGACCTACACGCCCGAAAAGGTCACCAAGAACACCAAGACCCTCGTGCTCGTGGGCAAAGGCGTCACGTTCGACTCCGGCGGCATCTCCCTGAAGCCCGGCAACGGCATGTGGGACATGAAATACGACAAGTGCGGCGCCTGCAACGTCATCGCCCTCATGCCGGCGATCGCCCAGCTCAAGCCGAAGCACAAGGTCATCGGCATCACCCCTTGCGTGGAGAACATGCCCAGCGGCACCGCGCAACGACCGGGAGACATCCTGACCGCCAAGGATGGCACCACCATCGAGATCCTCAATACGGACGCAGAAGGACGCCTGATCCTGGCCGATGCGATCACCCATGCGCGCAGTCTCAAGCCGGACTGGATCATCGAACAATCCACGCTCACAGGAGCCTGCGAGTTCGCGGTCGGCAAGACCTTCGTGGCGGCCATGAGCAAGGATGACGAATTCGTCGACTCCATCGTGGCTGCGGCCGGCAAGGCCGGGGACAAGGCGTGGAAGCTGCCCCAGGGCGAGGAATTCGACGAGGGGAACAAGGGCACGTACGCTGACATCCAGAACATCAGCCTGAAGGTCAAGGCGGGCACCAGCATCGGTGGCGCATTCGTGGGCCATTTCGCCAAGGACACCAAATTCGCCCACCTGGACATCGCCAGTAAGGCGTGGGTGGATGGCATGGATTACTTCCCAAAGGGGCCCACGGGAGCGGGCCTCCGGATCGCCCTGCAGCGCGTCCTGGACGAGTAGGGGCTTTCGGGCATCGGCCCAAGCGGCCCCCACCTCGCCCTCTTGAACCACTCGGACCCAAGACAGGGCGTGGACACTCGCTATGTGCCCCACGTGACGTTGGTCGCGACGGCCGCCCTCGTGCTGGTGCTCTTGGAGTGGATGCCCGTGGCGTCGATCGTGCGCATTGAGCCCGCCGTCCACGAGGTGGCGATCGTGCTCGCGGTGCTGTTGAGCGTCGGACTGGCCGGCTTGGCGATCCGCTCGTTCTTGGTCCATGGCAGTGTGGAGCCCCTTGGGGCGGCCGCAGGGTTGCTGGCTTTCTCGGCGCTCTACGTGTGGCACGGGGTCTTCACCGGGGCTTCGCCGGCGTTCTCCTTCTTGATCTACGGCCCGATGGCCCGCGTCGCCTTCTGGTTGGGCCTGGCCTTGATGTTGGTGCCGGGTCCCATCGCGGCTGCGGCACGCATCCGCTGGGTGGCTGGGCTGGGCGCCGTCGCCGTGCTGCTGGCGGTCACCGGCTTCGCCATCCATCCGATCCTGCAGCGCATTGGCACCGACCTTTCAGCGGCCGGCATCCACTCCACCCGCCTTGCCATCGAATCCACCGGACTGGTGCTTGGCATCGGTTTCACGACCTACTATGTGGTGCACCAAGCGCGACCCCTTGGCCGCTACCAAGCGTGGGCCAGCGCGGGCCTTGTGCTGCTGGCCCTACAATCCACGTACTTCTTGTTCACCAGCGCTTGGACTGCCACCTGGTGGGCGGCACACGCCCTCGGCGCCGGGAGCACGTTGCTGTTCACCGTGGCCATCCTGGTGTTCATCCAGACGCGGCGGGAAGAGGCGGAAATGAATCGACTTCGCCAACTCAACGCCCTCAAGACGCGCTTCATCAACGCTGCGGCCCACGAATTGGGGACGCCCCTGACGCCCATCCGCATCCAACTGGCCATGTTGCAGGCGGATCCGGGGCCCTTGAGCGAAAAGCAGCGCAAAGGACTGGCCGTGATCGAACGCAACGTGGACCGACTGCTCGAATTGACGGCGAAGATCCTTGAGGGGGCCAGGACGGAGGCCGGGCAGATCGCCATCGAGGCGAAACCTGCAGACCTGAGCCAGATCCTCCACGAGAGCGTCGAATCCTATCGACCGTGGTGCACCGAGCAGGGCATCCGATTGCATCTGGATGCACCCAAACAGGTCGAGATGACCGTGGATCCGCGGCGCCTGCAGCAGATCATCAGCAACTTCCTGTCCAATGCCATCAAGCATACCCCATCAGGGGGTCAAGTCCATGTCCGTGCCATCCCGCACGGGGACAACGTCGCGATCCACGTCAACGACACGGGCCGCGGATTGACCAAGGACCAACAACGCGCATTGTTCCAACCATTTGCTCAGTTCGGCGGGCCGGACGCCCCGGAAGGGACCGGCCTAGGCCTGTACATCACGAAGCACTTGGCACGCCGCATGGGGGGCTCGGTGGCGGTCCGCAGCGAAGGCCTCGGCAAAGGGTCCACCTTCACGGTGGAGCTCCCACGGACGGCCCCCCGAGGATCGGGGCCGACCACATTCTGAGGCGGTGTGCTCAATCGCCGCGCAAGGCGCGCGGGTCTTCCTCTTCCGCTTCCTTGGCCTTGTACTTGGCCCAGCGCCGGCGCACAGCCTCATCCCAGATGAGTGGCTTTTCTCCCATGCTCATGGGTCTTCCTCTTCTTCGAATCGGAACGCCATGAACGGGCCGAACAGGCAGGTGCTCAGCAGATCAGTGAGCGGATGCATGAGAGAAGATCGGCACCCGACGGCTTGAATTCCTTGGCAAATCCCTGGAAACCTCGAGGCAGATCTGGGGTTTCACCCAAGGTCGAATCGCTGCTGAGGTACCCCGCGCGCCCATGGGGCTTCGGCCTCTTCGACGAGTCGGAATCCATGGGCTTCGTAGAGCCTCCGTGCATCGGCAAGGTCCGCCATGGTCCACAGGGTGATCGGCCGGGGCGCATCGGCCAAAAGGGCGGCCAGCAGCGTACCGCCGATGCCTTGGCCCCGCACGGCTTCCTCGACCAGGAACCAACGCAGTCGGCTTCCCTTGGAGCGTGGGCTCCATGCGATGAAACCTACGCGCGTCCCTGCCGATTCCGCCACCCACGACCGGCCGGGCATGCCCGCCACCACATGGGCCTGCACGCTGTCGTCGACGTAGCGTCCGAAGACCGGACCATATCGGCCCGAGGACACGTAGAAACGGTGGTGCCAGCGACGGGCCCAGTCCAGGTCGTCCGCTGTCCCTTCTCGCAGCCGCAGCACGAAGCCCGATGCCAAGGGCCTCATATACGACCTTCTCGTGGGTGGACCCATGGTGATGGAAGGGCTCGGAGACAGTCTCCGCAGCACCATCAAGAAGATCGCGAACGCCGGTCACATCGACGCTGCGTTGGTCAAAGAGGTCACCCGAGACATTCAACGGGCCTTGATCAGCGCGGACATGAACGTCAAGCAGGTCTTGGCGCTCAGCAAGGAGATCGAAAAGCGGGCGTTGGAAGAGAAGCCGTTGCCGGGGATGAGCAACCGCGAGCACGTCATCCGCATCGTCCATGACGAGCTGGTGAACCTGCTCGGGGAGCCCCGCAAAGTCCCACTCAAGAAGCAGGTCATCATGATGGTCGGCCTGTACGGCCAAGGAAAGACCACGACCACCGGCAAGCTGGCGCATCACTTCAAGAAAAAGGGGCTACGCGTCGGCGTCATCGCAGGCGACGTGCACCGGCCCGCTGCCCACGATCAACTCAAGACCCTGGCCGATCAGGTCCAGGTCACGTTCTACGGCGAAAAACCGGAGGGCGGTGAGAAACACGGCAGCGATCGGGCGGTCGGGATCGTGGAGCGGGGGCTGGCAGAACTGCGCAAGAAGCACGACGTCATCATCGTCGACACGGCCGGGCGCGACAAGCTGGAAGACGGCTTGGTCAATGAAATGGAATTGATCTTCAAGGCCGCCAAGCCGGACGAGAAGTTCCTGGTCATGGATGCGCAAGTGGGTCAGCAGGCGGCAGTCCAGGCCGAAGCCTTCCACGAAGCGGTCGGCCTGACGGGCACCATCATCACCAAGCTGGATGGTACGGCCAAGGGTGGCGGTGCCTTGAGTGCGGTGGCCGCGACGGGCGCTCCGGTGGTCTTCATCGGCACCGGCGAGCACATCGACGAACTCGAGCCCCTGGACCCGAAACGGTTCATTGGCCGGCTGCTCGGCATGGGTGACCTGGATACGTTGCTCGAAAAGGCCGAGGAGGCCAGCCAAGGCGTCAATGCGGACAAGATGGCCCGCAAGATGATGTCAGGCAAATTCACCCTCAATGACATGATGTCCCAGATGGACATGATCGGCAAGATGGGACCCCTGGGCAAGGTGGCCCAGATGCTGCCCGGTGGCATGGGTGCCCAATTGCAGGGCAAGAACATGGATGCGACCCAGGCCAAGATGGGGCAATACCGGGTCATCATGACGTCTATGACCGACGAAGAGCGCGAGAACCCCGGCCTCATCAAAGCAAGCCGCCAGCGCCGCATCGCCCGCGGTAGTGGCCGCGAGGTCCGTGAAGTCAAGGAGTTGCTGAAGTACTACGACACGACCAAGTCCATGATGAAGGGACTCGGCAGCAACCGCAAGATGCAACGCAACCTGATGCGCCAATTGAAGTTCAAGTAAGGCGCATTCGACCAAAATGGTCAAGAAGCGCGAAGGGCACGAAAGGGCATGATGCGAAGCCTCGCCATGCTGGCGTTCTCGATCCTGGTGATCACACCCATCGCGTTTCCAAGCGACCCGGTTCTCCTGGTGCCCGACGAGCGGCCTGTCGGACGCGTGCCAGTGCCTCCAGGATCAGATGTCACGGCCGTCGTGACGGATGGATTCCAGGGCGGTGGTGAGCCCCTGTACCATCGCTCCGGCGGCCATGGCGGGTATGTGCCCAGCCAGATCCGCTATGGCGAGGTGTACTTCACCAATGGGGATGTGATCCAATACACCTCCATTGGAGCGGACGTTCCCGTCACGGATCCGGCGCCTGGTGCTCCATCGTGCGGGCACGACCAAGAGGGTTGGTCCGAATTCCAACAAGCCACGGACATCGTGAGCGCCTGCATCACCGTCGGGAAGGTCCCGATCCGTTGGCTGCATGATCTCTGGGCGGACCTCTACGAGGCGCCGTGGCTCGACCAGGCTCCGTGCTGCGATGCCACGTACACGATCCATGAAGCGTGGTTGCCGGAACATCGCCGCGGCTACGGGTTCTACACGCTGGATCTAGGCGCCATGGCCGACGCCCTTCAAGTGGAAGGCTTGGCATAAGGGGCCTGTGCGGACCTTCCTGACCGTCAGCCACACCGTGCCACCGTCGGGCGATTGGGGCCTGGATGCCCTATCGGGCAGCGCCGGCCGGGTCGACCTGTTGTGCCGCAACGTCCAAGCGGCCCTCTTCTGGAGCCATGACCTGCGCCCGGACACCCAAGTGGTCCTCGTGTTCGTCGCCGATGAGACGCGACCCACGGCCGTCCGCATCCGTGGCGTCGCGGTCAACAAGCTCAACCCGGACGAACGCAGCACAGCGGCGCGGATTAGAAACGCCCTCCAAGCAAGGCACGAAGACCCCTGGTGGGAGGAAGTCGAATCCGGTATCGACGTGGCGCCCTTCACCCTGGCCGAGGCGCTGGAAGATCTGGACGGGACACCCGTGGTGCTTCACAGGGACGGCACCCCGGTAGCATCCGCCCCTTGGCCCGAAGACCCGGTGTTCCTGCTGGGGGACCATCAGCCCCTTGCGGATGACGAACTTGCGGCCGCAGGAGACGCCATGCGCGTCAGCTTCGGCGACAAGTGGCTGCACGGAAACCACGTGATCGCCATCGTCAATTGGATGATGGACCCATGATCCGAGGCGTCGACGTCTTCCCGGACGGCCGGTGCCGGCACTGGTACCAAGAGACGGATGTGGTGTGCTTCCGCTTTGCATGCTGCCAAGGCGTCTGGGCTTGCCGGGCATGCCACGACGACGTGGCCGACCACCCTGCGACGCCCTGGCCCCGCGACGACCCGCAGCCCGCGGTGCTGTGCGGCGCATGCGGATTCTCGTACACCGCCAAGGCCTACCTGGCGCGTGAGGCCGAGGCTTGCCTGTGCTGCAGCCACGGCTGGAACCCCAAGTGCCGCGACCACGAAGCGGACTACTTCGAAGGGGCGGCTTGAAAATGGGAGCCGGCCCTGACGGGCTGTGACCGAACGCCCTGCCTTCCCGCCCGCCTTGGGGCTGGCCATCGCGGTGGTCTCGGTCTCCTTTGCAGCACCCCTGTTCCGCTTGGCCGAGGCCCCGGCCTTGACCGCCAGTTTCTGGCGCCTTGCCTTTGCCGTGTTGTTGCTGCTTCCGTTCACCGGGGGCGCATGGCGCCATTGGCGCAACTACACGCCCCGGGAGTGGCGCATCACGGCGCTTGCTGGCATCGCCCTCGGGGCCCATTTTGCGTTGTGGGTCAGCAGCCTGTTCTACACCACCGTGGCCGCAAGCGTCAGCCTTGTCACATTGCAAGCGGTGTTCGTGGCGCTTGGCGCCCACTTCCTCCTTCGTGACCGACTTTCTCCCCGCGCTTGGGTCGGCGTCTTCATCGCTTTTGCCGGCGCCACCCTGATCGCCCTGGGGGACGGGGGCCTGGGCGGCACCAGCAAGCGGGCCTTGTTCGGGGATGCCCTGGCCCTGGCAGGGGGCCTGGGAAGTGCTGCGTACATGCTCATTGGGCGCCGCCTCCGGGCGACCAGGGGCCTGGTGGAATACGTCACCCCCGTGTACGCCTTTGCCGCGCTGACCGTGTTGCTGGCCCTGCCCCTCACGGGTCAGCCACTGGTCGGCGATTTCGATCCGTGGACCTTCGGGCTGTTCGTCTTGTTGGCGGCGGTGCCGATGCTCGGCGGCCATACCTTCGTCAATTGGTGCCTCAAGCACATGGAAGCCCATGTGGTCGCCACGTGGATCCTCCTTGAGCCCCTGGGGGCCGCGTTGCTGGCTTGGCCCATCCTGGCCGAGGTCCCCGGCGCCTGGACCATCGCCGGTGGCGCCCTGGTCTTGGCCGGGGCCGCCCAGACGGTGCGTCTATCTGTCCCGGCCCATTGACACGGCGTGGACGCACGCAGCCAAGCCACGGCCGCCGCCCGAGCCGCTCAAGCCATGCTACAGAGCAGCGACGAGGCGCGGCGCGGTGCCGTCCTCCGCGTGGCCGACCACCTGGAGGCCAACGCCGCGGCCATCCACGAAGCCAACCGCGACGACCTGGCCAAGGAGACCGACCCCATCCTCCTCGGTCGGCTCGCACTTGGTCCCGCGAAGTTGGCCGCCGCCCTGGACGGAATGCGCCAGGTCGCCTCCCTCCCAGACCCATTGGGCGAGACCGTACGCAGCACCATCCTGGATGATGGACTCCACTTGTGGCAGGTCACGTGCCCCATCGGCGTGGTCGCCTGCATCTTCGAATCACGGCCGGACGTCTGTTTGCAGATCCCTGCCTTGACCCTGCGAAGCGGCAACGCCGCACTTCTCAAAGGTGGCAAGGAAGCCGCCCACACCAACCGTGTGCTGATCGACTTGATCCGGGAAGCCTTGGGCGATTCCTCCTTGCCCGTGGATGCGGTGCAGGGCGTGGAGACCCGCGAGGAGGTGCAGACCTTGCTTGGCTTCGACGACCTGATCGATCTGATCGTTCCCCGCGGCAGCAATGCCCTCGTGCGCTCGATCCAGGCCAACACCCACATCCCGGTCATGGGGCACGCGGCAGGCATCTGCCACATCTACGTGGACGAAGACGCCGATCTTGCCATGGCGACCCGCGTGATCCTGGACGCCAAGACCGACTATCCAAGCGCCTGCAACGCCGTCGAGACGGTCCTGGTCCACAAGGCCCACGAAGCGTGGCTTCCGACCCTTACGGAGGCACTTGGCAAAGCCGGCGTCACGATCCACGACAAGGATCCGGACTTCGATCGCGAATACGGCGACCTGCAACTCAACTTGGCCAGCGTGGACTCCTTGGACGCGGCCCTCCACCACATCCAGACCCAT
>JBFKXH010000040.1:0-9176 GCA_041638175.1 Thermoplasmatota archaeon | reverse complement strand
CCTTCGGCGTGAAGGATCTCATTGGGTACGCGTTCGGCGTCCAGGAAGAACCGGAAACCCTTGCGTTCGGTCGGGGCGGCACGTGCATCTTCGGCCTGTTTGGCCAGGCGGGTCTTGCGGCTCTTGACCTGGGAATCGAACCGGTTGCGGCTCTTGAGTTGTTCAATGATGGCCAGTTGCCGCTTGACCTCGTTGAAGTCGCGGCGCTTCTTGGCGGCCAATGCCTGGGCGTAGGCGGCCCGTTGGCCCTGGTATGAGCTGTAGTTGCCCGTATACCCGAAGACCTGTTTGTGGTCCACTTCGAAGACCTTGTTGGCCACATTGTCCAGCAAGTATTCGTCGTGGGCAGCGACCACGACAGCTCCTTGCAGGTCCATCAGGAATTGCTCGATGAATTCCACTGTGGGGATATCCATGTGGTTGGTGGGCTCGTCGAGCAACAGGAGATCTGTCTCCTTGGCCGCGGTGAGTGCCTTGCAAAGCAGCACCTTGGAGCGCTCGCCTCCGGAGAGTTCCCCGAAGGTCGCATCCAAGACCGACTCGGGCACACCCAGATCGTTCAGCAGGGGGTTCTTGCTGGCGTCCCCTTTGGCCCGCTCCGTGCCCAACTGGGTCTGCAGGTCGCCGTATCGCTGCATTCTGTCGTTGGCGTCAGGCGCGTCCCAGGCGTCTGGCTGGGCCATCCAGCCTTCGAGGGCTGCGATCTCTTGCTCCAGCTTCTGGGCGACCGCCGTGGGTGCCGCAAGCAGTTCACCGACCGGCGTTTCGGCAGGCAGGTCCGGCACTTGGGGCAGGTATGCCACGCGCAGGTCCCGTTTGGTCTCGACCTCCCCCAGATCCGGCCGCAGTTGCCCGGCCAGGATCTTGAAGAGGGTGGTCTTGCCGGCTCCGTTGGGCCCCACGAGCGCGACCTTGTCGCCTGGATTGATGGTGAAATTGGCACCGCGCAGGATGTGTGCCGGACCATAGCTCAGGTGGATGTCCTCGGCGCGGACCAGGGGTTGCATCAGTCCTCGAAATCGTCGTCCATGGCGAACTCTTCGTCGTCCACGCCGGGGCCTGGGTGGAACCCGATGGGCAGGTCGGGATCGACCGGGCCTTCGTCGAATTCGTACGGGAACTTGTTCCAATACGGGCTGTCATCCAGCACGTGGTAGCGCTTGTTCTCGGAGTTGATGCCGCGCACCAAGTGGCTGCCGATACGGTCCACGTGGTAGAGGACGGTGCCTTGGAACACGGTCTCGCCGATCTGCTTGTAGAAGCGGCCACAGACCGTCATGGCGATGGTCTTGTCCGTGACGAACTCATGCAAGTAATGCGCCATGTGGTAGGCGCTGGGAAGCTCGATGTGGGGCCGGATCGTGATCTCCTCACGAAGACCATGCAAGATCATCAACGGGACTGGCGTGCCTTCCTCGTCCACGGATGCATCGTGGTAGTTGCTGAGGATGCGCTTCACCGTCTCGTCGTCGAGCATGTTTCCCCTTGAGCCGCGGGACGGCCCTTCTGATATCAAGTTGTGGGTGAGGGGGATAAGGCGTGTGGTGTGGGCCTACGCGGGGCCGTACCCGGGCGGCGTGAACAGGTCGTCCGCGTCGCGGTGGAGCACGGGCAGTTTCAGCACCGAATCGCCGTCCGAGACGATGGTCACGGGCGTATTGACCGCCGAGGGCATGTAGTCGCGGCCGCTGGTGGCGATGACCAATTCCAGTGCATTGCCGGCGGGGACCACGGCGTCCATGGGGAAGAACTCCATCATGGCCGTGATCGCCATCTGGGGGACGACGGTCTGGACGGTCTGGCCGCCCTGGTAGTAGCGCAGGTCCATGATGGCGTGACCGAGCCGCTTGCCGGCATCCTTGTCTCGAAGTTCTGCATAGACCTGGCCGCCGGGCCCGTCGGGGACCACCTTGACATGGAAGCGGGCAAGGCCGCTCAAGAGGACTTCCTCGTTTGCGATGGGGCCCACGTCGTAGCGCAAGGTGTTGCTGGGCCCCCGCATGGTGCCGGCCACGGGATCATACTCACCGTAGATGCGTTCGCCGTCTCCGGCCGTCTGCTGCATGGTGTCCATGCCGATGTGATGCCACGCCATGTCCACGGGAGGCC
This sequence comes from Thermoplasmatota archaeon, assembly GCA_041638175.1. Taxonomy (GTDB): domain Archaea; phylum Thermoplasmatota; class E2; order JACPAO01; family JAHFTW01; genus JBFKXH01. The sequence continues at coordinate 7,067 of JBFKXH010000040.1, read as the reverse complement.
AGGTCTCTTCGACGCGCCAGCGGTTCCGGTCGTCTTGCATCTCCACGTGCAGTTGCGGCTGACCTCCGACGCCCTTCAGGTAGTGGTCGAACCATTCCAGCAGATCCTGGGCCCAATCCCAGCGTAGGTTGTCGGGGTGCTCGCTGACGCGGTCGGGATAGTGGTGACCCCATTGGCCGAACAGGCCCTTCACATCCAAGCCCTTGGCCTGGAGTTCGTTGAACATAGGGAATGCCATGTGCGGATCGACGTTCCAGTCCTGCATACCGTGGATGAAGTAGACGCTGCCCTCGTAGTTCTGCAGCACCTCCTCCTTGAAGCTCCGTTCTGCCCAGTAGCCGCCGCCTTCCGTGGGGTCCGGGTTGCTGCCGTAGATGTACGCGGCGGCCGCTTGGGCCCCGCCGGTCTGGGTGTCAGGGCAGAGGCTGTTCTCGATGATCTGGCGGGCTTTCAATTGGGGGTCGAAGTGATCGGGGTCGGTGTAGGGGTCGTTGCCCGTGTACGTGAAGGCGTAGTACAGCCCCCAGAGCACGCCGGGTCCACGGAATTCGGCGGTACCGTTGCGCCACATCAGGTCGAGTTGTCCGTAAAGTCCGCTGATCGGGACCACGGTCTTGAGCTGGGGTAGGTCGTCCGCCATGGCGGCCTCCCACGGCGTGCTGCCGTCGTAGCTGCGCCCGATGAGGCCGACGGCCCCGTTGCTGAACGCGGCGTCGCCCAGGTAGCGTACCGCCGCTTGGACGCCGGCCTGTTCCACCGGACCCATCAGGTCCATGCAGCCGGTGCTGTCGCCCGTGCCAGTCACGCTGACCTGGGCGATGATGTAGCCGTGCGGGACTAGGTTCTCGATCAAGAACCGGCCAAGACGGCCGGCCGGTTCGGTCGCATGAGGATCGAACGTCAGGATGCCCGTCGGGTCCTCTTGCCCGTAGTATGGGCCGATGTCGCTGACCACCGGAAGCCGGCACGGGTCGCCTCCGGCACCTTGCGGATAGGGCAGCATCTGGGCTTCATCCGCTGCGTCGATACCCAGGCGGTCTTCCCAATCGCAGCCGTTGTCAGGGAAGAAGAGCCCCATGTGGACCTCCGCGGTCGGCAAGCCGGCCCCCAGGGGCATGTCGAACGTGATGCGCTGGCCGATGCCCGGTAGGATCTCCCAGCGGCCGGGCTCTAGGGTCAGGCTCCATGGTTGGTTGGTGGCGTTCGTCTCGAAGGGTAGCAAGTGTCGATCTTGGACCCGGGTGATGCCGGGGTCTGGAGCCTCCGGCCCTTCGGGTCGGTCATCGGCCTTGTCGCTACAGCCAGCGAACGCCGTGACGGCGAGCAGGACCACGATCCATGTGCGCATGGGCCGCGATGCCTGGGCTGATTTCTTAACGCTTCTTGAGGCGGAGTGTCACAAGCACCGCCGCCAAGAGCAAAGCCACGCCGGCGGCGATGCCACCGATGAGCACGAAGGGGGCACCGTCCGAAGAGGCAGGCTTGACGTCGACGTCGTCGTCAGGCTCTTCGATCTTGCCTGCCGCCAACGCTTCATTGTTGAGCGCTTCTCGGACCTCATCAGGTGTTTCTGACAAGGCCCAGAACAATCCGTCGGCGCTGTAGGCCATGACCTCGCTGGGCCCCGATCGGTCCAGGTTGACCACGGCGCCAGATACCACGTATGGTCCATTGACGACGAATTCGCCTTCCACCCGGCCCGTGGCCCACGAGGCGCCGTAGACATGGTCCTCTTTGCTGAAGTAGAACCGGTCTTCACCCGGTACGACGCCCAACGTGCGTTCGGTGCCGAAGGTCGTGAAGAAGTCGTTCGAGAAGGTCGTCCACGCGGTGCCGTTCGACCATTTGGAGAAGCCGCTGACCGACTCCTCGGCCCTGAACGTGCCCTTGACGAGCAGGTCATCACGCGCTCCGTCGGCAACCGGCGTCAGTTGACAATCGCCGACCCACGTCGCTCCAGGAAGGAGCGAGATGGTGCGCTCTACGCCCCGGCTATCGATGCGTAGTTGGATGACGTCGCGGAAGGAATCCTGCATGATCAGCACAAAGGATTCCCGGCCAGAGCCGCTCAAGTCGGCGCCGGTCGCGCAACCGACTTCACGGAAGCTGGTGCTTCGCTCCCAGAGCGTTGCGCCATTGGCTCCATCCATCGCGATGAGTTCGTTCCACCCCTCGACCACCACATCTTCCCCGCTGCCTTCCGTATAATCCACGCGCCAGGCCCGGGGTTCGTCCAGGACGAACGCTTCGCTGTTCCCCCACAGGGGTGCGCCGTCGACGGCATTGATGGCGACCATGGAGCGCGTCGGGGGGTCATAGGTCATGATGTCCCGCACGCCGTCGCCGTCTGCATCAAAGAGGGCTGGCTCGCCACCCATGTTGTAGGGGCGCGCCCATTGCCGAGACATGGAACCGATCGACCACATTTCGATGGCGGTCTCCCATTCTCCGTTCTGCCGAACAATGAACAGCTCCTTCTGGGCGCTTCCCACCACGTCAGCGAACCAAATGCGCTCTACAGGCAATTCCAGGTCGATGACGGTGAGGAAATCCCCGGTCAAGGCATCGATGACATGCAGGTTGCCGTCATCCGACAAGGCCCAGATGTCGTCGAACCCGTCGCGATCATAATCCTCAAAACCCGCATCGATGACCGAGCCCCGTAGGTTGGCCTGGTGGCGAGGCAGGGCATCGACCGGACCGACCCGCACGAAGCCCACTTGGGCGGAGACCAAGGTGCCGTCCGCGATGGCGCCCGCCCGCGGAACGTCGGGGAGCCAGAATTGTTGGACTGCCATACCATCCGGTCCAATGACCTGGACGGTGCCGGCCGCGAATTCGTGCACGTTGGCCACCAACATACGTCCGGCTGCGGTGTCGGATCCCTGCAAGACGGCGGTGCCGTTGTACAGGTACGTGATCGGGGAGACATACAGGTCAGCGGGACCGTTGGCCGCCGAGGCCGGGAACCGATAGAACTCGAGTTGGGCTTCGTTCTGGTTCAGCGTCGACGTGACGATGTCGCTGCGGATGACCGCCACCTCGTCCTTGCCGTCGTCGTCCAGGTCAAGGTGGTCCAGCTGGGCGTAGGATTCCAACACATCAAGGACCGGCGTGACCAACGTCCGGCCGCCGAGGATGACGCCGACCGTGTCGCTGCTGCCGTCCACCGCACGCACATAGGTCTCGTAGGAGATGAACGCCAAGGCTGCCAGGTTGATCACCAGGATGGACCAAAGAAGCGGCCACCGGAAGCTCCAGCCGGTGTAGGAGATGTCCATCGAGCCGTCGCCTTGGACATCCAGGTGGTCCAGGTCGCTCAGGACGTGGACCGCCACGCCCAGGACCGGCGGTTCGGGACTGATGGCGGAGATCCAGAGTTTGTCGCCGGTGGCGCCACTCACCGCATGGATGATGGTGAACGTGTTGTCCACGGCAATGGGTACGTAGTACCGGTACAGGCCTGCGGAGACGCTGTCCGTGACCCCATCACCGTCCAGGTCCGCGAAGGTGGTCAGGTAGTGACCGTATTCCGTGTAGACGGTCCCCTCCGGCCCTTGGTCATCGAGCAGTTCCACGTGCAGATCCCATGCAATGGCGCCGGTCCGGCCGTCGAATCGGTAGTGGTTGCCGAGCAAGCTGGTGGCGACGATGCCGCCGTCGCCGGATGCGGCCCCGCCGAGCAAAGGCTCTTCGAGTTTTTCCACCCAACGTTCGGTGCCGTCGACGGCGTCGATGACACCCACTTGCGCCAATTGGGCTTGCCAAAGCGTGGTGAAACCGATCTCGAGCTTGCCATTGTCCGTGTAGGGGAAGATCGAGGTGACCTCATTGCCGATCAAGCGAGCCCACCGGATGCTCCCGGTCGCTCCGTCGACGCCTACGATGGCCACGTCGGTGCCGATGACGCCGTCCGGCGTGCCGTCCCCGTTGAAATCGAGGGCCAAGGAGTGCAGCGGGTTGCCGTAGAACGGGACCGCCCAGACGGCACCGAGTCCAAGGTCCCCTTCTTGCCCATGCGTGTGGGTCACGGTTCCGTTGTGGTTGCCGGCCAGGATCGTTTCGTTGGTCCCGTTGGGCGCTTGGGATTGAAGCATGCGCAGTCCGGCCAGGCCGGCCGTGCCCGCCCCCACCGAGTCTTCCAGGAGGGAAACGATCTGATCCAAGCGATCTTCGTCGCTGACCGGACCCACATCAGGGGCCTCTTGGGGGGCCTGTGCCAGCGGACTGGCCACCGATTGGCCGGCACTCGCTGCCAGGATGATCGCGATCAGGATCACACCGACGTGCTTCATAGGGCGCGCTTCGAGGTTCTCTCATTTAGGTTGATTGGCGCACTTCTCGTGCTGGCTTCCCGTAAACCGCATATAGGCGCGCCTCGTCGGCCGCGATTATCATGGTGACAGACACCCCCGAGTCCATGCCTCCCATGGAGCGCAAGGACGCGCTCCAAAAGAAGGCGAACAACCTTCGCGCTGAACGCGACCGCCTCAACGAAGAAGCGCGCGGCCACGCGGAAGAACGCGACGTCTACAACGCCAAAGTGCGCGGCTTGGTCAACGAGGCCAACGAGCACAAGAAGCGCCGGGACGAGATGAACGAAGCCGTGCGCCGCCAAAAGGAAGTGCGCGACGAAGCCAACGGTGTCGCGGACGAATCCCAGAAGGTGGCGGATGCCATGCGCCGCGAGCGCAACCCGGACGGGGACGGCGGCGAGATCAACGTGGCGCGGCTCAAGAAGGAAGCCCGCTCCCTGGAGATGCAACAGATGACCACGGTCATGACGCCTTCCAAGGAACGAGCGCTGATCGAGCGCCTGCAAGAGATCGGCAAGCTGCTGAAGCAGAAGGAAAGCGCCCTGAAATCCGACCCCGAACTGAAGGCGGCCCTGGACAAGGCCGACCAGCTCAAGGAAAAGGCAGAGAAGGAGCACGCAAAGGTCGCCGAACTGGCCGAGAAGGCCCAGTCGGAACACGACGCCATGATCAAGCTCTACAAGGAGAGCGACAAACTGCGCAAGACCGCCGACAAGCTGCAAGAGCGCTTCGTGGTCTCCAAGATGGAAGCCGACAAGATCCACAAGGCGTACATCGAGTACGTCAACCAGATCCACGAGATCGAAGACCAGATGGGCGGCCGCTCCGGTGGCGGCAGCCAGCAGAGTGCCCAGCAGGCTGAAGCGGCAGCCGATGAGGTCTACGAGAAGTTCAAGGCCGGCGAGAAACTGAGCACGGAAGACCTGCTGACGCTCCAGAAAGCGGGCCTTCTCTGACTGAATCCCATCGTCGGACCAGGAAACTTATCAACGGCCCAAGCGGCCTGTCGACCATGCGTTTCCTGGTGGTCGCACTGTTGATCATGGGTACGGCCAGCGCCGAGAATGTCGCGCACGTCCGTCTGCTCGAGGACGAAGGTGGCGACAACATGATGAGTCTGGGGCCGGCCTCCACTCCCGATCCGACGGACCACGCCAACGACCTGCGTTTCCTGGACATCACGGAAGAGGTCGACGGCTTCTGGTTCACGGTCGGGGTCGAATCCCTGGAGCGGCTTGGCAACGACCAGAGCCCGTCCGCGATCGTGTGGAGCGTGGAGTTCGCCCACGGGGAGCAACCGTACCAATTGCAGATGATCTGGGGCATCGACGGAGGTTGGCGGACCGACATCTACCGTATCGATGGGTCCAGCCGGGTCTCGATCGGCTCGACCGCGATCGAGCGGGATTTTGAAGCGAACACGGTGCGCAGTTACCTCGAACGCGACCTCCTGGTCGACGCGGCCGGGGCGCCGCCCCTGCGGGGGGCGTCCTTCACCGATGTCCGTGTTTCGACGGGCGGCTACATGTACGACCCGACGTCGGGGGGCGCCCTCTACAGCAACGGCGACACCATGCCCGATGCAGGCGGTGAACTGGGGCATTATGATGTCTCGTGGGGTGCCATCTCCGACGGCCCCATCACCATGAGCAGCCCGCTCCCCTATCGGGTCAGCAACGGAGCGGCCACCACGTACCTCTTTGAGGTCGATGTGCAGAATCTCGACGGCGACAGCCACCGGTTCTTCTTCCGGGAGCCGTCCCTGCCGGCGGGCTGGACGATCCGCTTCCCCGTCGACGGCGTCCTCTTGGAGCCTGAGGAAGAACGCCGCATCCCGATCCTGGTCAGCTTGCCTTTTGCCCACGCCCACGGCAAGATCGACCGGACCACCCTGGAACTCGCCGCGGAGGACGCACAGATCGTCGGCCGGCTGGAGATCGGGGTGCTCTTCTTGGAGGTGCCCCAGCCCACCGGACACCACCCGCGGCTCTGGCTTCACAGTCATGAGCAGGTCCCGATCGAGGAGGTGGGATGGCACTTCGTCTATACCCCGGGTGCCGACGTCTTCATGAACGGTCGCGAAGAAGATCCAGGCGACGCGGGCACGCCGATCCGGGGGTACCACCATGAAGGCGGCTACGAGTGGTATGCATTCCTTGAACCTGGACTGCTCACGGGTCTGGACTTCAAGCCCGGACGAACCGGGGAGGTCGAACTGACGTTCAATCTACCTGCCCCCCTGGACGGTGCGATCCTTGCGGGGACCCTCGAGCTCGTGGGGCCAGAGACCAGCGACTCCTACGATGACCGACCCAGCTCGATCACGCGTTCCGGAAGCGAATTCGGCGGCCGAGAACTGACGACCTTGGGGACGCTGCGCCCGACGGACCCGACCGACCTTGCCGGATCCTCCGAATTGTCCACGGTCGTGGAGTTCCCTGCCGAGCTGGACATCGTCGAACCCCGGGTCGGTCAGACCTTGCTTCTGCGCCTCCGGTTGGAGGGCACCTTGCCTGCGGCCTTGGCTTTGGAGCCGACACTGGTCGGCGGGTCCCTGGAGCTCCCCCTGGACGAGTACGCCGACCCGATCGACACGTCGTTTCTCAACGAGCTCGTCGATCTGGCGGTCCTGGGCGAGCAAGAGCGCTTCGGCAACCCTGGCGATGTCATCGTCTTTGAAGCCGAATTGACCAATCCCTCGGATTCATCGATGGACGTCGGCCTGGAGTTGCACGGGCAGGGCGCCGCGTG
>JBFKXH010000039.1:0-9510 GCA_041638175.1 Thermoplasmatota archaeon | reverse complement strand
TCGCCGCCGCCGTCGATGAGCATGCCTGCCCCGCGGTAGGCGCCGCCGCCGTTGGCGCCCCGGGATGCGCCATAGTACGCATCGTGGCCACTGGCGTCGTAGAGGAACCCGTAGGCAAAGACCGTGGGCTTGTCGATGCCTTCTGGCGCACTCGTGAACTCGCCATGGGCACCGCCGTTCACGCCGCCTTGGTGTGCATGGTATTGGTCATCGCCGCCACCGTCGATCAAGGTCCCGATCCCAAGGCGGGCGCCGCCGCTAGCTGCGCCGGTCCTCGTGTGGTATTCGTCATCGCCGGCCGCATCGTACAGGAAGCCGGACCCGTACCTTCCGCCTCCGGTCGCGTGGGCGAGGCCATTGCCCAGCGGCTTCTCGGGCGATCCGTAGTCGTCGTGACCGGCCAGGTCCGCATGGGCGGCCGAGATCCAAACACGCGGCCCTTCCTTGCCGTTTCCCTGTTGGACAATTCGGGTCCCCCCTGCGTTCGCTCCCTTACCCAGGCCTTGGTAGTCATCGTCTCCACAACGGTCGAGTCCAACATTGTACGGGCGTGACCACTGGTGGCTGCCCGGTCCCAAGGAGATGCGTATCCAGCCCTCGTCCAGCTCATAGTCGAGCGCGTCGCAGGGAATGAGCGAAGACGCGGTCGCCAAGGCATGGGTCGCGTCAGCCAGTTCTACACGCATGCCCAGTGCTGCTTCGATGCTCGTCGCGTCGTCAAAGTCGAGCGCATCGCCCGCAGCGATGTGGTGCCGGACGGCATCCAACCAGGTCGTGAGCGCATCCGCGAAGGACGGATACATGGAGATCGCGTCGTTGAACGGCGCCGCTTCCGCTTCGACCCGTGGGTCATCGAACATGGAAGCCAGGGCGGCCAATGCCACGTCGGGACCGTCGGATCGATCCGGCCAGGTACTGACGGCCGTGAGGCCATCGAGGTTGGCCTGTTCTTGCGTGGCCAGGGCCACGACCTCGGGCAGTGGAGCGGTCCGCACCGCTTCGGCCAGCGAGACGAACTGCGTTCGGGGATCCGCTCCCAGCCACGCGGCGGATGCCGTGTGCGTTTCGTAGGCGGTCCATTGGTCGGTGCTAGGTTGCGCCGCCAGGGGCGTTGCGAGCAGAAGCATGCAGAGTAAGCCGAGTCGTTTGGCCATACGCGGAAATGGCCGGGTCGTTGATACCACGATTGGAACAAAATTCGCGTGCGGCCCTCTGACACTTCTGGTGAATCGGGACACGCTGGCCAAGCATTATCAGCGGCCCACCGCCTTTGACGACGCGTGGGTCAGGACGCCCATGGATCTTCGGACACTCCTTCTGCTCTTGTTGCTGCCCACTGCGGTCGGACAGGCGGCCGGTGATTACGGCGAATATTGGCAGCAGGAGTACCGCTGGATCGAGGGCGAGTACGTAGCGGACGGAGAACCGGTTCGATTGTTCGCTTTCGAAAGGGGTGAGCCGGTCCTTTCGTGGACTCCAGAAGGACGTGTCGCGGTGGCGAGCCCGTTCATCATCATCGATGAAGCGCCGGTGGCCCAGCCGATCCCCCCCGGGGACACGGTGCGGGTGGTCCGATGGAATGAGGGCGTCTTGTCGAGCGAGATGTCTTTGTTTGCCGGGGGCCCGGAAGGGGGGGCCTCGCTCACCTATCGCTTGTTCGGCGACGTGGAAGCCATGCCGACCCCTGACGATCTGTGCCTGGCGACCGATCCGGACATCAGGGCATGGGGGGCGGCTTGTGCGGACAACCGGTGGAGTCCACTACGGCACGCCGTGGGCGGTAGGATCGAGGTCGGCGAAGAGGTCCTGCGCGTGGAATATGCCGCCGGGGTCCCGTACGCTTCCCGATTGATCCATGAATCACCCGACGGTGCGACGATGGTCTACCTTGCCCGGCATGATGCAGCAGAGGGTACCTCCATGGCGATCGATCGAGATCCTGCCATGCCCCGGATCGAGACCGGGCCGGCGACACGGTGGACCCTGCCTTCCACGCACGATGCCCTTCGTCTCGAGGCCGCAGTCTCGGTCGCCGTAGACCTCTGTCCGTTTTTTGGAGAACAATGGCGCCAAGGAGGCGCCTTGGTGGAGTGGTATCGGGCCGACGTATGGGCCTTCGTGGTCCAAGGGGAATCGGCGGTCCGCGCTGAATTACCGCGAACGGCTTTGGATGGGGCGGGGCAACAGATCATGGAGGTCACGCGGTGTACCGAGAAGCAAGTGGCCATGCGGCCGACAGAGATGCCGTCCGAGATGATCACCGCGGAGTCGCTCGTGGCCATCATCGACCAGTTGGGGGGTGACGTCTCGGCTTCGTTCTGCGGGGCCTGCGATGGCGATTGGCGAGCCAAGATCCTGTTGTCGACGGGCAAGGAGGGTTCGGCCAGGGAGCTGGTGCTTGAGGCGGACGGCCGGTTCGTTTCGGAGCGCGCGTGGGGCCACGCCGAGGAAGCGATGCCGTGGCAATACCGTAGTGGCCAGAGCGGCGCGATCGTTTCTCCGACGTGGTCGGCGCCCGAGCAGATCGAATGGGAACAGACACCGCCGGCCGCGTGGTCCACCGTGGCGGCTGCGGGCCTGCTGGTCGGATTGATCTTGTGGCGCATCGCAGCCGTGGTTTTCGGTTTCTCGCGCCTTGGAGCCAAGGATGTCATGGGTCATCCGGTCCGCCAGAGGATCATGACGGTCCTTGAGCGAGAACCTGGGTTAGGGCACCGACCCTTGATGGATCGCGTCGGCTGTGGCAATGGTGCGTTGGGGCATCACCTGCGAGTCATGCAGCGGCATGACCTGATCGAAAGGCAAGGCACTGCGTATTTCCGCCGTGGCCGCCACGATTCGACGGATCAACAGGCCCTTGCCGCGCTCCGGTCGGCCCGGGGGCGTGAGATCGCCTCTGCGGTCGGCGCGGGGTCCATGGGGGTTTCGGCGTTGGCCGAGGTCGTCGGCAGGTCACCATCGACGGTCCGACACCACCTGAATCGACTTGAAGAAGCAGGCATCGTCCATCGCCGGGTCCGCGGCCGGAGGCTCATGTACCAACTGACCGACGTGGGCCGACGATCGCTTGCGTCCTAGGCGCTTGGGGTCCGTTCGATCCCGAATGCCACTTTCAGGTCGACCCGGTATTCGACGACCTTGCCGTCCTTGCACTTCAGGGATTGGTTCTGGACATGGGCTCCCGTGATGCCCCGCGTCGAGGCCATGGCGTCTTCGAGCCCCTTCTGAATGGCGTCTTCGAAACTCCGCGTGCTGCTGGCGACGATCTCTACGACCTTGGCGGTTCGATGTGCGTGGATCTGGGGCTGTTTGCTGGTCTCCTGCATGGGGTTCACCCGGCTTCTGTTCTTTCCGTTCACCGGGTTGGTCTTTGCTGCCTGGCCATTTTGGGCCTCCGGGACTATTCGAACGCGGCCAATTCCTGCCGCATGGCCAGGATCGGCGTCGCTTCCTCGATGGCGGCCTGGGCATCCTGCCGTGCATCGAAGGCCCAGGCATCGGCCATGCCGTTCCAGCGCGCACCGCGGCGCTTCAGGACATCCTTGACGGGGAAACTGTCCCCTTCAATGATCCATTGGCTTCCTTGCTGACGGACGGACAACAGCCTCGTGGGGACCTTGATCTTGGCCGCGACGTCGGACGCGCCGACGGACCGGCACGCTTGTGCCAAGATCGCAGGGTCCTTGCCGGCCAGATGCCAAGCGATCTCGAGCAATGTGGCCTTGTCGGCGGAGCGGAATCCACGGGGGAGGTCCATGGGCGGGCATGGCCGCCCACAAAGACGACCTTTGCCGAGGCGCGAATGAATGTACTCAGAGGTACGCGCGCTGGGCCTGACGGACCGTGCGCTCGAATTCCTCATCGTCCGGGAAGAGTTCTTCCATGGGCGTATCCACATCAGACCCTCACTATTTGATATGTTCACATTTGAGTCGAACATGTTGGTGAACATGGCCAGGATGGAGTGAACCTGTTCACGGGAAATGAAGCCGCCAGTGGAGCCGCTGCACCCCTTGGTTGCCGATGCCCGCGGGCGGCACTTCCACAGGGGGGACACAAACTTTTGATAGGGGTCGGAGTCGGGCTGTCTATGCGCTGGATGATCGCTCTGCTCATGGTTGCCCTCCTGGCTGGTTGTACCCAAGAAGAGACCGACGACACAGAAGGGACGGTGGTCGTGGAAGACGGTCCTGAAGTGGAACTTGCCGCCAAGCCTCTCTACTACAATCTCACGGGCACCATCACCGCCCTGACGCCCCAAGGAAACAGTGTGGTCGACGGGGACGTACCCTTCGACATCCATGTCCCGTTCGGCACGGCCCGGGTCGATGCGACGGTCACCTGGAGTGACCCGGCAGCCAACCTGGTCGTCGTGCTACCGGAGAGTCTGGGTGGATCGCAAGGCGCGGTCAGTGAAGATGGACGGTACAGCACCTACAACAACGCCCCCAAGGAAGGCAACCATTCGATCGTCGTTCGCAGTGATCTGGCGGCCAACGTGGCCTTTGACCTGCTGGTGGTCGTGTCGCCGGACCAGGCCATCACGAGCCTGCTCTCAGAAACGGTCACCGTGGCGCCCCAGGCCATCTTCGAGATCAACCTGGAAAACGATCTGCATGACAACATGAGTTGGGTCTGGAGTGCATCCGCCGTCAACGAATTCAACATCCACACCCACTTCGATGGCGAGGTCCAGTACCTCGTCTTCGAGACGACGGATGAGCACAGCGGATCCTACCAGGTCAATCGCACGGGCGGTCACAGTTTCATGTGGGAGAACACGGGCACGACGCCGATCACCATCGAATACCGGATCTGGGGTGCCTTCCAGGTCCACTCCTACTTCCCGCCCCGCTGATTTTTCAAGCAGCCCCCGCTCGCGCGGCCCATGAAGCTGGGCACCATGCGTGTGGCGGAACCCAAAGATGCCTGGGAACAGCGCGACGGCCGACTGGTCGTGGTCGACGACGATGCCGGACTCGCCGCCATCGTGCCCGAAGACGTTGCAAGCACGCTCTTCGAGGCCATCCAGGAATGGGATGCCATCGAACCGCAACTGCGCGCCATCGACGCGAAACTGAAAGCAGGCCAATGGACCGAACCCCTGCCGTTGGCAGGCATCGATTGGATGGCACCCCTGCCCCGCAGCACCTGCTGGATCGATGGCAGCGCCTACGTACAGCACATCGTCCTGGTGCGCAAGGCGCGCGGCGCCGAACCGCCAGAAGACCTGCGCGAAGTACCCTTGATGTACCAAGGCGCCGCAGACCCGATGCTGGGTCCACACGAGCCCATCGAAGTGGAAGACGAGGCCTGGGGAATCGACCTGGAAGCCGAAGTGGGGGTCATCCTCGATGATGTCCCCAAGGCGACCAAGGCCGCCGACGCCGGCCAGCACATCAAGCTCTTGGTGGCCATGAACGACGTCAGCCTTCGAAACCTGATCCCGCGCGAATTGAAGGCCGGCTTCGGGTTCTTCCACGGCAAGCCGCCCAGCCATTTTGCGCCCTTTGCGGTGACGCCCGATGAGATCGGGGAGGCGTGGAAAGATTGTCGCGTGCACCTCAAGATGCAAAGCTGGCGCAACGGAGAATTCCACGGCGACCCCGACGCCGGCGACGAGATGTTCTTTGGTTTCGACCAGTTGATCGAACACGCCGCCAAGACCCGCCCCCTTCCGGCCGGCACGGTGCTCGGGAGTGGCACGGTCAGCAACGAGGACACCAGCCGCGGCGCAAGTTGCATCGCCGAGGTCCGCATGCTCGAGACCATCCACGACGGCAAGCCCAGCACGCCCTTCTTGCGCTTCGGCGAGACCGTCAAGATCGACGTCCAGCAAGATGGTAAGAGCGTGTTCGGCTCCATCGAACACGTGGTCAAGCCATACGAGCCCTGACCATGCACGGCCTCGATGGACTCACCCAGCGCCTGTTCGATTACGCCGGCATGTTCCCGCCGGCCGCCTTACCGCTGGAGGAAGCGGTCGCCAGATCCCGTGCGTTCCCCGACGCATTGCTGCGCCCGGGCCTGCTTGCGGCGGACCTGGTCCTGGCGCCCGAGGCCTGGCGCATGCTTGATGACCATCTGGAGGGTTTTGGCCGCCCGGTCGAGGTCTGTCTGGTAGGCATCCCCGCCGATGAGGCCACGAACCTTGCCCGCGAAGCGCTGGCCTGGGAAGATGGTCTGGCGGACCCCCCGCGGGCGGTGACCGCCTTGGAGGTTCATTTCGAGACCTTGGCGCAATTGGCCCACGTCACCGCCGTCCGGCACCTGGTCGGGGACCGCATGCGGCTCTACGTCGAACCAACATGGGACGACGCCGCTTGGAACGACCGTTTCGACGACTTGCTGGAAGCGCTCGACGCGCTCAACGCTGACGTGGAGTTGCCGCCGATCGGACTCAAGTTCCGCTGCTGGGGTGCCACCGCCCTGGCGCCGGCGACCGTCGCACGGGTGTTGGCCGCCGTCGACGAACGCGCCATCCCGCTCAAGGCCACGCAGGGGCTGCATCACGCGCTCGTTGCAGGGCACGAACAGAACCGTATCGGCTTCTTGGGTCTCGTCACGGCCCTTCGGATGTGTGAAGCGGGCCTCGACGTGGACCTGGTCCAGGTCATGACCGAACAGGATGCGGCGGCATTCTCCTTGGACGACGGACTTGCCTGGCGCGGCCATCAAGTGCCCTTGGCCGCCTTGGGCGCCGAGCGCGTGCCGTTCACCATCGGCAGCTGCAGTCTGGATGAACCCGACGCAGAGTTATCGTCCCTGTTTCCGCTGGCGTAGCGCCGCCCCAGCGACCAACGCGCCGACCCATGCCAACGGCAGGCCAGGCACGTCCACCTTGCCCACGACGTCCGGATCGGCTGCTTCTGGGTTCGTCGGGACCAGCCAGCCACCATCGACCGCAGCGACCTCTTGCGCCATCCCGGCGCGTACCGGTACGACTTCGGTGCGCTCATTGCTGGCCTCCCAGATGCGCTTGGGGTAGATCATCTCGAACCAGTGATCGCCCTCGCTGGTGGCTCCGTTGACGTAGACGGTCGCCGATTCATTGGCGGCCAAGGCGGGCACGGTCGCCTCCCCGAACCGGACCACGTCCAACAGGTCGACGCCTTGGTAGGTCAAGGTCCCCGCGGTAAGGTTGCCCATGCCCTCGTTGCGAACGGTGATGAAAAGCCCCGCGTCGTCGGCTTGGATCTGCTCGACGACCAAGTAGGCGCCGTAGCGCTCCACGTGCTCGAACGCGTGGCGGATGCCCTGCCAACTTTCCGCTTCCTGGGCAAAGACCTCGGCGAACGTCACCGGCTCACCCCATTGGCCGGCCAAGTTGCTCCGGCCGCTCATTTCGAATCCGAAGCTGACGGCGCCGGTGTATTCGTATGCGGTGTCCACGCTGCTCCCGCTGGCCGGGTAGATGGTGCTCCAGATCGGACCACAACTGCTACGGATCTCCGGCGGGAAGGCCTCGTCGCAGACACGGTTCATCATGTCCACGTCGGCCGGGTCGTAGCCGTCTTCGCCGTACGGGAAGAGCCACAGGTTGCCGCAGCAATGGATGGAAGCATAGTAGTCCGGTCGCGTGATGTTGAACCACTCGATGTTCACTTGCGTCTCTTTCTCGCTGGCTGGAGAAGGCCCCGGGTTGTTGAGGAGAAGATCTGTGCCTTCGCCGCCCCAGATGACCGGATAATTGCGGTTGATGTTGACGCCGTTGGCGTTCATCCGGCCCATGGCATGGCTTCCATCCGGATTGACCATGGGCATGATCCAGGTATGCCGGTTGTCCACCACCCAGGTCGCGAATTCGTCCGTGCCATAGGATTCGACCAAGTATTGCGCCACGGCGAGCACGAAGTAGACACCACTGTATTCGTTGCTATGGGTGCCGCCGTCGATCCAGATCACCTCTCGGTCGTCCCACCCCACGAAGTCCGCCTCGTCTTCGTCCCCGAAGTTTCCGATCTCGGCCATCATCAGGTTGAGGCCCAGTTCGGACCCACCGACCGAATCGACACGGATCAGGTCGGGGTGCAGGGTCTCGAGGCGCTGCAGTTCGGCGACCACCATCGGGTAGTATGGGTACAAGGTGGCCGGTCCGACCTGATTCAGGGGGCCCAGGGGGGCATCATGCAGCCGCTCCCAGATGGTCGGGTCGGTCTCGGCCATGGCGCGCGCCTGGATGGCGGCCAGGGCCTCAGGCGAAAAGCGGATCGCCGGATCGTGGCTGAAGCCCCCTTCACCGACGGGCCATCCATTGACCTCTTCTCCGAATTCGGCAGCAACGCTGGGCAGCACAAAAAGAACGACCAGCAGGTACGGACGCATGCGCCTTGAGCGCCCGCCCCGCTTGAAGGTCTTTTGCGTCTCCTTCATAGCCGCCACGCGCCTCGGACGCCTGTTGGGATGCGCTTGCGGCGCCGAACAGGGCTGGACCCAGTTCGGACCGAACCACGTCACGTACTGCACATCGTGCCACCGCCTGCATAGCGTGCCGCTCGTCGACCCTCGCGTGCCGACCTTGCGCGATCACATCCGTTGCCTGCGCGAAGAGATCCAGGTCGAAGAAGAGGAAGCGCAGGACCCAGAGAAGGTCTTGCGCGCGGTCATCGAGGAGGCCAAGCACACGCCACTCGGCGCAGAAGCCCGGGTGCAGATCATGCAAGGTGACCCCCGGTGGGTGGTGCAGGGCAGCCGGCTGGAAGGACGCCACGACCGCGCAAAGAAAGATGAGACCACCAATGTGCGCGTCGAAAAGAAGGCGGGCAGCGTCTTGCAGGTCTCGGTCGATGACCCGTCGTGGGGGGATGCGCCACGGGGGCTCGAGGTGGTTCTCGAGCCGGCGACCAACGCGACGCTGTACCGCAACCTGCTGAAGGCGTTCCTGGTGGTGGCCGACGGCGACGATTTGTTGCAGCCAGATGGGCTACCGGCCGGGCGTGAAACGTCGGGCAACGAAGCGGGATTGCGGCCAAGCCAGGCCAAAGCGCTCCGCATGGCCCTTGGGAGCCCCGAGCATGGCGTGACGTTGGTGCAGGGCCCCCCTGGCACCGGCAAGACCTTCGTCATCGCCCGCTTCATCTCGGAGGCCGTGCGGCGCGGCGAGACGGTCCTGGTGACCAGCCACACCCACGTGGCCATCGACAATGCACTGCGCAAGGCCGTGAAGGGCGACCGCGCCTTGCGAGGCAAGATGATCCGCCTGGGCGAATCCCGCAGCGTGTCCGCGGACCTGCTGCCCTGGAACGCGCCCATCGGCAAATTCCACATGGACCCCGAGGACGAGGAGGCGGTCCCCCTGTTCGAATCGGTGTACCGGGACCGGCCGGTGGTCGGCATGACGCTGGATGCGCTGGCCTGCGCCTTCGTCCACGCTGACAACATGGACCAGGAGGTCCGCGGTTTCGACCATGTCATCGTGGATGAAGCCGGGATGAACGCCTACCCCAAGTTGGCCATCGCCCGGGCGGCGGGCAAACGGTTGGTCTTGGTCGGTGACCCCCTGCAATTGCC
>JBFKXH010000038.1:0-9615 GCA_041638175.1 Thermoplasmatota archaeon | reverse complement strand
GGTCAACAACTTCACCCGGAACTTCACGGCTGCTACCGAGACTTTGTGGCTCAATTGGACGCCCTCCGCGCAGCAGGGCCAGTTGTTCGTCGGGGCGCAAGGCGACGGTGCTGCCATCATCGATTTCATGCAAGCCAACGGGACGACGTTCTTCCGGTACGATGGGAGCGGACAGTTGGCAACCGAAGTCAATGCCACGGCACCGTGGGTCGTCATGATCTCCCTCGACGGCTTCACGGGTCTGGTCGAGTTCCATTTCCAGCCCGATGCAGCGGCACCGCCGTACACGCCTCCTGCCGCCCCGCAAGAACCGGTTGTGGACGACGAGCCGCCCACTGCGATCCCGGAGAACGGCAACCAGACCTCCGACGATGCGCCTGCGGTGGGTGAGGAATCTCCCGGCCTGGCTCTTTGGGCTGTCCTCGGCATGCTGGCGATCGCCGTGCGGCGTCAGCGCTGAAATCGTCGCACCGTCAGCTGTTCGTAGAAGTGGTCTTCCTCGGCCGCCACGTCGTGTTGGTAGCCGGCTTCTGCCATGGCGTCGATCAGTGGCTGCGGGTCGCTCAGGCTGCTGTGGATGACGAGCACCACCGTGGGGTGAAGCGCTGCGACTTGGGCGGCAAATCGTAGTACGACCTGGTTGCCGTCTGGCCCCCCGTCGAACGCCCAATCCAGGGGCCCTTCCACGTGATCGTCTTCTCCCGTCGGCAAGTACGGCGGGTTGAAGGCGACCAGGTCGATCGGCCCTTCGATGCCGTCGAGGAGGTCTGCCTCGCGTGCGTCCAGTCTCAGGCCGTTCTGTTTTGCGTTCTGCGCGGTCAGCGCGACGGCCCGGGGATTCCTGTCGGTGCAGACCACCTCGGCCCCCTGCTGTGCCG
The DNA here is from genome assembly GCA_041638175.1 of Thermoplasmatota archaeon. Classification (GTDB taxonomy): domain Archaea; phylum Thermoplasmatota; class E2; order JACPAO01; family JAHFTW01; genus JBFKXH01. The sequence continues at coordinate 8,737 of JBFKXH010000038.1, read as the reverse complement.
CGGCCATGCTCACCAGGCCGGCACCACAACCCACCTCGACAAAACGGGTCCCTGGGGCGACCGACTGGGCGACCACCGTCGCAAGCAGATAGGTGTCATCGCTGGGCTCGTAGACGTCTGGATGTTTGCCGACGAAAAGGTCGTGCCAGTTCACGCCATGGCCTCGACGATGCGTGCAAAGTCGGCCGGCGAGAGCTGTTCCGGTCGCAGGGTGGCAAAACCCATCTGCGCCAGGATGTCCGCCACTTCGGGTCGACCGACGACGGCGGCGACGGTGTTCTTGAGTTGCTTGCGTCTTTGCGCGAACGCGCCATCGACGATGCGGCGCCAAAGTGCCTCGTCCGCCACCTGGAACGGCGCTCGGGTATGGGGCGTCAAAGCGACCACCAAGCTGCGTACCTTGGGCGGTGGATCAAAGGCCGCGGGGGGGACTTCCTTCACGCGTTCGACCGCGCAATGCCTGGCCGTGTAGACGGACAGGCGACCGTACAGCTTGCTGCCCGGTCCAGCAAGGAGCCGTTCGGCGAATTCCTTTTGGTACATCAGCACGGCCTTGCCCCAGGGCGCGCCCGCAAGAAGGTCCAGGAACGCGGCCGTGACCGGTCCGCTGATCTGGTATGGCAGGTTGCTGACGATCCGGTCGAAGGGTCCAAGCCGCGCCAGGTCCAACTTCATGACGTCCTTGAACACCACATCCACATTGGGCCACCGGCCGCGCAAGGCATCGGCCAGGGCAGGGTCCGCTTCGACCGCCGTGACCTTGCCTTCCGGGCCCACGGCCTGCGCCAACGGCTCGGTCAGGACGCCTGGTCCCGGACCCACTTCGAGGACGTGGTGCCCAGGCTGGATGTCAGCAGCCTCGATGATGCGACGGACCGTCCGGTCGTCGCGCAAGAAGTGTTGCCCGAGCCGGGCGCCCATCTAGTACCGGCGGCGGTCGTCGCGTTCTTGCGCCGGCGGCCGGACGTAGATGTGGTACTTCTCCGTCGGGTCCTCCAGTTCGTGGATGATGCGCTTGATGATGACCTGGTCAGGGTGCATGATGTGCGCGCGATCTTCCACATCCTTCAAGGATTCGAACGGGCCGACCTTGCGCTCGGCCATGATGTGCTCCACCGACTTCTTGCCGATGCCGGGCAGCAGTTCCAAGGCGTGGAAGCGGACGCTGATCGGCGGCGCTTCGTTGAAGAAGCGCACGAAGCGGGCTTCGTCCGACTTGATGATGTCCTCGATGACGTAGGGGAGCTCGCCGTGCGCCGAGGGGGTGAGGTCGCTGTAGTTGATGCGACCGCGGATCTTGGAGACCAGGGTGCGCTTTTCGACGTCCTTGCCGACGTAGGCACGGTCGCCGATGGTGAAGCTGGCGCCTTGTTGCGGCACCAGCTCGAAGAGCGTGAACTTGTCCTCGCCTACGCCCATCAGGGTCGGGCCCCGGCGGCTCGGAGGCGCGTCGGGTCGGCCGTTTGGCAAATAATCCAAGATGTGGACGTAGTCTTCCATGTTCGCTCCTATGCGACGTAGTGCTCGTCGACGACCGCGATGATGCTGGCGATGTCGTCCTCGCTCAGGTCCATGCGGGCCTTCTGCAGGATGCTTGCCACATCATCAGCGTGCTGGGGGACCAGGTCGGCGATGCGGATGGCGTACTTTTCCTCCATTTCGGGGAAGGCGGCCATGACGCCCTTGATGATCTTGTCGGCGGTGGTCTTGTTGACCCGGGCAAAGCGGCGCGCGTGTTCCAGCGCGATCTTTTGCTCGTAGGTCATCTCGTCCCGCTCCTTCTGGGCCTTTTCCAGCATGTTCTTGACTTCCGCCAAAGACACGAGGCGACCTTCTTCGACGATGTCGTCGAGGATGACGTCGTCCATGTTACTGGATGGCCTTGAGGTGTTCAGCGCGCACGACCAGGGTCTTGGGCTTGTTGCCGTGGACGATCTCCACGACGAAGGAGCCACCCTGCTTGCCGGCGACGACGCCGGTCTGGCCTTGGAACCGCTTGTGGGTCATGCCAGCGTGCACGGACGGGTTGTTGACGATGGCGACACGGCTGCCGGTCTCGAATTCGCGCAGGACGGCGTTCGGACTGGGCATACCGCGGTCGCGGGGGCGCTTGGAAAAGACGCCACGGGTCTTGCTTCGGAGACCTTTGGAACGGATGGGCATGGTTTCACCTCGGCGGCACTCCGAGTAGAGGCCGCGTTTGACGGTATGCTGCGGTGACTGGTGCCGGTATTTAAGCCTGAGCCTCGTCAAGGATCGCCAGCACGTCAAGCGCGACCACGACGCAGCCTACGCCGAGCGTCGCCGCCAGACTGGGCGTAGTGCGCCCTTCGTCACTGCTGACCATTTCCTTGATGTAGGCCCCGCTGTCGGCGTGTACGCGCACCGAAAAATGGCGCGGGTCGTCGAAGTTCTCCAGGGTCATCTCGTGCACTTTTCGCTTGCGCACCAGGTCGGCGCGTCGGTGGCTGACCCGTTGCGGCGTGCGCTGCTCGAGCATGGCCCCGGTCATGGTTGCGGCCGCTGCTTCGACTTGTTGGCGGCCCACGTCGGCGTCCGTCTCACAGTGGGCCAAGTAGACCTTGTCGTGGGCACCGTCCTTGAGCGAGATGACCCGCTCTTTGCTGCTCGGCCGCAGACTGTTGACGGTGACTCCGGAGGTCTCTGATGCCGCATTGATGGCATTCTCCAAGGCGGCAAGGTCCGCGGTGCGCTTGCGCGGGTGCTTCAATTCCAAGACGAACGGTCGGCCGGTACCGAGCATGAGCGCATCGATGTCTTCCCGTCCGGCACCGTGGAAGGCGCTGTCCGGAGCCTCGAACCCAGCCCTGGCGTGCACGGCGATCGCGTCTTCGACCGATTCCTCGTACATGACGCCGGTGTCGTCGCATTCGTAGCAACCCAGGCCCTGGCATCGCTTGCACGGCCAATGGGTCTGAGGCAGGTCGCGCCGTGCCTTCGTGTAGCGACCCTCGATGAACACGGAATTGCTGGTCACGGATGCGGACCAGAAGCGCGTGTCCACCTGGATGACCAGGTCCGGGCGGGCGTCGTTCTGGAGCGTCATGCCGGTCGCCGCCTCGATCAGCGGCCCAAGCAGGCGGTTTGCTTCCGTTCGGATCGTGTCGCCGATCTCCGGGTCGATCACCAATGCTTTTTCGGCGGCCTCGCAGGCCTTCGGGAAGATCGTGCCGACCTGGAACGTCTCCCCCTCCATGCCGTCGAGCGCGACACGAACGGCTTCGAGCCAGTGCGGGACGTCCGCAAAGCGCCCCTCGCAGACCAGGCAGGCTGCAGGATCGACCGTTTCTTTTCCGGCTGCGGCAGCCTCTTGGGCCTCTTGGCCAAGGGCACCGATCATGCGGCGGCCCAGGCAACGAGCGCAGCGGTCCATGGCCGGGCCACGAGCCTTCCGGCATGAACCTTTGGACGCTCATGTTCCAGAATGGTATTCAAGGAGAGATGCTGGTCTCGGATTGTCCATGCAGCGTCGCCTGGCCTTGCTCCTCATTTTCACGACCCTTTCTGGGTGCGCGACGAGCGAGGGGGTCAGGGACGCCGACGGGACCATCGACGACCAGGACGTGGCACGCGCCCTGGTGACGATCACTTGGATGCCGGCGGTGCCCGTCGAAGGGGACTCCCTCCTGTTGCGCCTGGATGCCTCATCGGCGGTCGAGGTCCTTGGCTGGACCATCGATGGCCGATGGTATGAAGGTGCGACGGCCAGCCCCGTGTTGGCTGCGGGCACATACAACGTCACCGTCCAATACGTCGACGGGGGCCGGGCTTCGGTCGCCCATGCGGACTTGATCATGGCACCTCTTCCAGAGCCCGCCGTCGAATTGCCAGACGAAGGCGACGCGGATCCGCCCAGCGAAGATCCCGACGGTGACGAAGGCCACGACCCAGAGGGCGATCCGGGCGACCCAGAGGCGGGCCCTTGGGAACCAGGGGATGTGACCATCGAATACACGGTCGACAAGAACCGCGTCCGGTTCGATGCCATCTGGGATGTCCGTCCGACCCACCTGTGGTGGTACTTTGGCGATGGGACCCAGGCAGCGAAAGCCAATCCCATGCATCAGTACTTGGAGACAGGCACCTATGAAGTGGAGGTCGTCGTCTTCTCCAGTGGCCACTTGCGGACCAGCACCGCCTTGGTGACCGTCGAGGACCTCTATCTGAGCATGGTGGCGACCCTGGACGGGAACAAGGTGACCGCCCAGGCGTTCTGGCACCCTTCGTCCTCCTATTCATGGGACCTGGGTGATGGGACCACCCTATCCGGCGCCGCCATCGAGCACACCTATGCTTCCGGGGGACCCTATACGGTCACCGTCACGGCGGTCTCGGGCAGTGAATCGGAGACGGTGAGCAAGCCCCTGGGCCGTCCTGAATACGAAGCGGTCGTCGATCTGGTCCAATCGGACAATGTGGTCGATCTGAGCTACACCTGGGGCTATGATGGCACCGCGACCTGGCGCTTCTCGGACGGCACCAAGATCCAAGCAGAGACTGCATCGCATCGGTTCTCGCGGGTCGGTGATTACGTCATCACGCTGGATGTCACGGACGGAATCTCCCGAGAGATCGTCAGCATTCCCATCACGGTCGATACCATGCGGCTGGTCCCGTCGACCGCGGTCGAGGCCCTGGACGTGGAATTCAGCGCAACCTGGGACCTGCCCATGACGACCGTCGAATGGACCATCGAGGGGGTCAAGACGCCTGGGAATCCCGTCCTGCACGCGTATCCTGGGCTCGGCGTATACACGGTCTGGGTGTATGCCAGTGATGGCATCGAGGAGGAGTTCGTCCAGTTCGAGGTCACGATCCATCATACCCCACTTGAGATCCTGCACGCCTATCCAGAAATCGGTGGCGTGCCCCAACCGGGCAACACGATCCAATTCGGGATCGTCTTCGAGCCTACGCCGGACAACGTGGTCTGGGATTTCGGTGATGGCACGGGCGCGACCGGCGAAGCACCGATCCACCAGTTCGTCGGCGGCAAGGGCACCTACACGGTCGAGGCCACCGTGACCGAGGCTGGTCTGCAAGCAGCGGGCATCGCCAGCGTCACGACGACGGTCGATGTGGTCATCGAATTCGACGGCATGCCCCAATTCGACTGCGGCGGGACGCCTGTCTACGAGGAGACCCTCACCCATGGTCAAGACGGCCGCACATGGATGGCGCTCAAGACCGGCGAGCGTCTCGGCGTTTTCTGGGAGACCGCCACGGCCAGCGCCGAATCCATCGAGGTCTACGAAAACGGGATCTGGACCACCTACGAGGAGCCCAACGCGGCAAGGGGCCATGCGTTCATCCTTGAGGACCTGGTGCTAGGAGAGCAGGTCTGTATCCGCTGGGGCGACGTCACCCATGGGGTCGTCATGCAGAACGCCATGAACCACTACGATGACGTGTACCTGACCAACTACCTCGTGCAAGCGCCGGGCGATTTCGACCCGGTCTTGATGCAGGAGGGCGTGGCCGCGGCTGCCGAACTATGGTGGGACGCGTTCGAAGGCCATGCTGCCCTGGGCCGCGTGGTCATCCTGCACGACTGGGCTGCCTACACGAGGTCTGCCGGAGCCCCTGGATCCGACGGGTATGCGTGTGCATCGCAACCCCGGGCGAAGGGGACCTTCACCACCGATCTATGCCAGATCTTCGACGTACAGATCGCGGTCTCGACACCGGGCGCCGGCGGTTTCACGTCCTTGAACGGGATCAAGCAAAAGAACGCCGTCATCACCAACGACGGATCGACCTATGTGGACGCAGCCGCAGGCGACGCCGGGGCCATCCGTGAATTCCGCGCCGTGTTCGTCCACGAGTCAGGGCACTATGCCTTCGGCATGGATGACAAGTACGTCACTGCGTTCAACCCGAGCGGCGCCATGTACCCGCCGGTCCCCGTCTATACCTGCGATGCAAGCGATGCACCCGACCCCGGGGAAGACGTGAGCATCATGGGCGGTTCACGGGATGCCACCGAATTCGATACCATGATCGTGCCGTGCCCGGACGATCCATGGCTCGGGTACAACGAAGATCTAGGCATCACGCCGCTCAATCCCTTGGGCGCAGGGCGAGGCCCGGCTGATCCAAGCACCAGCAGTTGGACGGAAGCCCAGGTCGATTACCCGTTGCTGCCCACCCCGACCGGCCCCCAGGATGCCGGCCCGATCGGCACGGGCGACCACCTGCAGGTCGTGCTGCTTGATTTCCAAGGCGCGGGCTAGAACTGGCCGTAGGCCGGCACCATGCGGCCCAGGGCAAGGGTCAATTCCCACTCCTCGCGGCACGCACATTGGACCTTCTCAAGGCACGTATCGAGCCACTTGGCGTCCTGGGTGTCCTTGTACTTCTTGAGGTATTTTCCGACGCGCTCATCGCAGGCGCCGCAATTGTGGGCGCCCCGGGTCTGGCCGGCGGCGATGACATCGCTCTTGATGATGACCTCGCCATGGGCCCGCGCTTCCTCATCGGCGGCCCGCAGGGCATGCACGAGGGTCCAGAGCCAAGGAGCTCGGTAGGAGCCCCGCTTGAACAACGCATCCACCACGGTTCGACCCTGGATGTTGGTAGGGTTGAGGCTGATGACGTTGCCATGGGGTCCAGCCAAGCGCACCGTGTTGGTGGCGTCTTCAAGGGCATCACATTCCTTGAGGAACGGAGGTTTGCACATCAAGTACGCCTTGACGGAGACGTCGTGCTTGCGGCACGCCTCGGCGGCCTCCGGGAAGGCACTGAACGGGTGGCCTTTGTTGACCGAGTCCCGCAGGACCCGATCGTTGCAGGATTCCACGCCGATGCCGACCTCCAGTCTGGGCACGAGCGGCGCCAGGGGCGCGAACGCCTCATCCGTGCAGAATCCTGGCAAGGATTCGAACGCCACCTTCCGGACGCCTGGGCCCTTGCGGCCTTCGGCGCCTTCGTTTCCGACGGCCTTTGCGCCGACCTTCGTGAGCATCTCGACCTGCGCGTCCACGGGCACTTCATGCCGGTCGATGAAGGAGCCACTGGTGTAGATCTTGACCAGTTCCTCGCCTTGGTACTTGGCCCAGCCTTTGTCGAACTGGGCGACCAATTGATCGACCGTGACCTTGGACCAGGCAGACTCATTGGCGTACCCGCACATGGTGCAACCGCCGGCGAGCGCCCAGGTACAACCTCGGGTCTTCAGGATGATCACGAGCGCCTTGCAGGGCCTTCCATCGATGACGTCGTCTTCCGACCAGCAGCGGATGTAATCGGTCAGGTCGCCCGGGTCTTGCCGCATGGGAATGTCCTTGCGGATCTCCCGTGCCTGCTCGTTCAGGACCTCGTTGACAAAGTCCTGGTCGACCACGTCTTTTTGCCGGACCATCAGGCGGTCACCTCCACGAGCTTGGCCACATGACGAAGGCTGACCGCCACGCCGCGCCGCATGGTGGCCATTTCGTCGGCCGACATCTGGGCAATGCCCACGGCACGCATCTCTTCGCCATGCATGATCACCACGTCGTCTCCGGCACGTACGTCCGGGTCCGCGTGGCTGACCCCGACGGCGAACAGGCTGCCGGTCTTCTTAGGCCAGAAATCCTCGATGTAGACGCGCTTGGCGTGCTTTGCGACAATGGCCCCGCCATCCAGGGTCAAGCTGAGCATGCCGCGGTCCATGCTGGACATGGTCAGTTGGGTGCCGTCGCGGGTGAGTTTGACGTGCGGAACTTTGCCGTGTGCCTTGGCACCGGCGGTCAATTCCGCCGCGCCTTCGGGACCGAATTGGAAGCTCGCCATGCCTTGGATGTCCTGCAGTTTACGCGCCGACCAGACCGTGTGGTCCGAGGGCAGGGGGTCGCGCTTCTTGAGCGCGATGAGGGCGTCTCGCAAGCGGTCGCAGTCGGCCTTGGATTGGACGCGGTGCGTGTGTCCGGTGTGGATCGTGTCGTCGGGCAGCAGATCACGCAGGAACGTGAACGTGCTTGCCGGAACATGGGCCACCACATGCTTGTATTCGTGCTTGTCCAACAGGGCCGCCAATTGCTTCCGGATGATGGCCTCCTCATCCCGGTTCCAATGGCCCGTGACGGGCACGTCGTATCGATTGGCCGGGTAGCTGTCCTCCAGTTCACGGGGTACGAGCCCAAGGGGGCTGGTCACCATGACCTCATGGCAACGGTGGCGCATGCCGGAATCGTCCAGGGCGCGGGCGAAGTAGCGGTGACTCTGGCTGATCCGGTACGGCTTGCGGGCGCTGCATGGAAGCAGCACCAACGTGTCTGCACTGGCAGGCGGCGTGTATTGGTCGCGGACCTTGCGCCGGAACCGTTCCACGGTCGGCATCCAGAGCGATTCCCACGTCATGCACGGCACGGGTCGGGTATCGCGTGCCGGCGCCCCGGATTCCAGGAAATGGTACTGGGCATCGAACCGGCGCAGGATGGCGACCGACGACGGGTCCGCGTAGATGCGCCGTTCGGCCAATTGCCGGAGGCTGCCTTGCTCGATGGCCAGCCGGATGAGCGCGATCTCGTCACGCGCCGTCTTCAGGTTGAAGGTGGTCAGGCGTTCCCGGTCCCAAGTTCCGCCATGCAGTGATTCCATGTCAGCGGCCGAAACCGGTCCATCGACGGTGAGCGCCGTGCCGCGGACCGCTGCCAGCAGCAGGGGCGAGGCGTCGAAAAGGTCGACCCCGAGGTACGCCCAAAGCGCGTAATCGGCCGGCGTCCCAAGAGCTGGG
>JBFKXH010000037.1:0-9725 GCA_041638175.1 Thermoplasmatota archaeon | reverse complement strand
CCTCGTCGCGCGGACGCGCTGCGCGCCGATGACGACTTCAGCCCCGTCGATGTGATCTACCCCATCGGGGACGTGGCGTTTGCCCATGTCCACCCGGGCGAACACGGCCTCGCCTACACGCTCATCGAGCCGCGCCTTGACCCGGACGATCTGAAGGTCTACAAGCAGGTCAAGCGCGAGGTCTTTGCCAAGGCCCTGTACGAGAAGCCCCCCGCGTCACGAGAGGAGTTGGAAGCGGCGCTTGGCAAGCTGTTTGACGTCGCCATCCGGGGGCACCGGGTCCGGGGTCCGGGCGGGGCCGAGGAGATGCGCTACCACCTGATCCGCGATGTGGCCCGCATGGGTCGCCTAGAGGCATTCCTTTTGGACGAGAACCTGGAGGACATCCAAGCGGTCGGCACCAACGAGGTCCATGTGGTCCATCGCTACTACGCCATGTTGCCGACCAACGTCCGCTTCGATGACACATTGGAGCTGCAGGATTACATCCGCACCCTGTCCGAACGCATCGGCCGGCCGGTGAGTGACACCCGCCCCATTGTCGATGCCGCGTTGTCCGATGGCAGCCGCATCAACATCGTGTTCAGCGAGGACGTGAGTCGCAAGGGCCCCAGCTTCTCCATCCGGCGTGTCCACGAGCACCCGATCAGCATCACCCAACTGATCCAATGGAACACGTTGGATGCCCGGACCGCTGCGTACTTGTGGCTCTGTTTGGAAAACGGCATGAGCCTGTTCTTCTGCGGGGAGGCCGCGTGCGGAAAATCGGCGACCCTCAATGCCCTGTTGCCGTTCATCAACCCACGGTCCAAGATCTACACGGCGGAAGACACGCCGGAAGTCCGGCCGCCCCACCGGGTCTGGCAGCGCCTTTTGACGCGCGAGACGGGGCCCGTAGAAAGCCGCGTCGTGATGTTCGACCTGCTTCGCGCTGCCCTGCGGTCCCGCCCCGATTACATCGTCGTGGGTGAGATCCGCGGTGCCGAGGGCGCGGTCGCGTTCCAGGCGATGCAGACCGGGCATCCGACCGTGGCGACGTTCCACGCCACGGACATGCGCAAGATGATCCAACGGCTGCGCGCCCAACCCATCCACATCCCGGCCACCTTCATCGACAACCTCAACGTGGCCGTATTCCAGCAGGCCATCCGCCGCGATGGCCGCCTGATCCGCCGCGTCACGACGGTCAATGAGATCCAAGGCTATTCAGAGCACGAAAAAGGGGTCATCACGTTGCCCGTGTTCAGCCATGACCGCATCAAGGACGAGCACGTCTTCCACGGCACCAACAACTCGTTCGTGCTGGAGCAAAAGATCGCGGCCGCACAGGGCTACGAGGACCCTCGGGACATCTACGATGAACTAGAGCGCCGCGCCAATTCCTGCAGGACCTGGTGGACGGCGAGGTCTTGAGCCACGACGAGGTCTGCCGTCGCTTGACCGAATGGAGCCTCAAGCCCGTGGAGGTCGCGGCATGAACTACGCGGAGATGCTCAAGGCCGTGAACATGAGCCCGCGGCGCTTCCTTCGAGCCCGGGTGGCCCCGGCAGTCGCAGGCGCCATGGTGATCCTCGGCTTCGGGCTCTGGGCCGGCCGAGCATGGCTTCCCGGGTGGCTTTCTTGGACGCCCGCGTTGTTGGCTGGTGGCGCCGTCGCCGCCGTGCTTGCATGGCCTGCCATCGAAGTGGACCGGCGGCGGCGCCAGATCGACGACGCCTTGCCGTTCTTCATGACCCACTTCGGTGTCCTGAGCACATCGAACCTGCCACGCATCGAGATCATTCGGCTGCTTGCGGCCAAAAAGGAATACAAGGCCCTCAGTGTGGAGTTGAACCGGATCTACGATCTGGTCACCAATTGGAACCTGAGTCTTCCGGACGCGGCACGCCAGGTGGGAGAGATCACGCCCAGCAGCCTGTTCGCCGACCTGCTGGAACGCCTGGCATACGCCTTGGAATCCGGTCAGGCTCTCGAGTCGTTCTTGCGCGCTGAACAGGCGGTCGTCTTGCGCGAATATGCTAGCTTGTACGAAAGCAGCCTCTACCGCATCGAGAGCTGGAAGGACATGTACTTGAGCGCGGTCATGAGCGGCGCGTTCTTCATCATCTTCGCGACCATCATGCCGGTGCTCACGGGCAACGATCCCGTGGGCCTCTTGTTGGCGGCTCTGGGCCTGATGTTCTTTTTGGAGATCCTATTGGTCATGCTGCTTCAGGCGCGTCTTCCGCGAGACCGCTTGACCCACACGCTGTCCATCCGGACGCGGGATTCTCGACGCATCGACCTGATCTTGCAGATCACGTTCCCCGTGACCGCCGCGGTGGGCTTTGCGGTCTATTTTCTGCAAGGCACCGCGCCGGCCCTGCTGGCGATCTCCGTGCCCCTCGTGGTCGGGGGCTTCCTCGTCCAGCGCGATGAAGGGAAGATCAAGCGTCGGGAGGAGAACTATCCTGCGTTCATCCGGTCCTTGGGCGCGGCAGCCGAAGCGCGAGGCGGTAGCTTGGTGGAGGTCCTGCGGGCGGTCCGCAGCCATGATTTTGGGCCCTTGACCCAAGTGCTGGACCGGTTGCACCGCCGCCTATGGTGGCGCGTCGATGACACCAACGCCTGGCGTCACTTCAATGCGGAGACCGGCAGCCATCTGGTGGACGCCTTCAACGGCATGTTCGTCGAATCTGTGCGTGCCGGTGGCAAGGCGGGTGCTGTGGGCGAAATGATCAGCGAGAACGTGGTCCGCATCCTCGGCCTCCGGACGGGCCGCTACAGCGCCGCCGCCACGTTCCGAAGCCTGGTCTATTCGCTGACCGGGACCATGGCGTTCGTGATGTTCATGGGCCTTGGCATCCTGGTGACGCTTTCGGACCTGTTCGCCGATGCAGCCACCAACGTGGACCAACGACAACTACCGATCAGCCTCAACTTCGCCTCGGACCAAGCGCTCATGCGTGACATCATGTATGTCACCTTGGCCGGCCACGCCCTGATGGCCGCGATCCTGGTCAAGATGAGCGACGGTGGCCGTATCTCGGCGGCGAGTCTGCATTTTGGCCTGCTCCTGATCGTCGGCGTCGGCCTTGGCTGGTTGTCGGATCGGTTCGTGCCGACCCTGCTATGATGGAGCCATCCACGGCGTGCCCGCGCCGCCACCGAAGCGATGCTCCAAGACCACCGCGCCGTCGACCTGGGCCACCAGCGTGCGTGGGAAATCGAACACGGGCGCTTCGAACGAGATGTATGTGCCCGCGTGCATGGGGCCGTTTCCAGACACATCCAGGGGCACGCCATCCAAGGTCCAGGACCACCGGGAAGGTTCCTCCGGCAGGCCATGGACGTCCGTCAGTAGGAACGTCTCTAGGAACGCCCCCTCCATGGGCACGCTGTCCCAATGGTACACGGACACGGTCGGCTGGGCGACGGGTGCGGCCATGGCCAGCCCCATCAAGGCCATGAGGGCGGCCGCGACCAAGGCGGCGTGTTTCATAGCCCGTCGACCACGTCGTAGACTGGATCGACCATGTCCTCGAAGATGGTCGGGTCGGTGATGTCACGTAGGGGTTGGCTGGCCCGTTCGTCTGGAACCTCCGTGTAGGTGCGGAAATCCACCTGGGGATCCGCGTCTCCGAAGTGATTGTCGGAACAGGTGCGAATGAGCACATCGTCACGGATCTGTTGGTGCGCCTTCAGGCCGACCGTGAACCCGTCGAAGCTGTTGGCGCAGACCTCGAAGGCGGCGTCCTTGACCCGGACCAAGTGGATCGCGTTGGCCGGTGTCGGAACGCCACCCCATGCTGCGATCTGTTGTGCCGTGGCCTGGGGATCGCGCTGGGGTGCCGTTGCGAGCCACCCCAAGAAAGCCTCCGCCGAAAGACCACTGTCGAATCCGACAGGAAGGGTGTGGCCTTGGTTGCCCATGATGCGGGCTTGATTGATCTCCTTGGCATCGACGATCTGGATGGCACTGGGGCGGCCTGCCCCATACAGCATGACCGCGTTGCCTTGGATGTCAAGCCATCCATCGTTGCGTTCCCGGTGGCTGTTGACCACTTCCGCTCCCAAGTGCTGGGCTTGGCCGATGATGCGTCCGAACTGGTCCAATTGGACTTCGCTGTAGTCGTCATCCCAGAGGTCCACGCCGTCGGCATTGAACACGTCCACGACGAGACTTCCCAGGATGCTGTTGCCGCCCAGGTCCACAAAGCTGCGGTGCATGTGGGGCATGTTCAGCTCGTGCATGTTCTCCGAGTTGGCATCCGCATCGTCACCGCGGTGGTTCCGGTCTTCGAACCGCAGGCCCATGCCGAGTGGGTCGATGACCACATTGTCCTGGAAATGGACGCTGGTCCACCGCAGGTGGTGGTTGTGGTGGGGCAGGCAACCGTATTCGGGGTCGCTGATGACATTGTCCACACCGATGCGTTCCTCCAGCGTCGGCGGCCGATGGTGGCTCTCGTACGCACAGGTCCCGTCGCTCTTGAGCATGTAGGCGACCTTCTCCGTCGAGCCATGGTAGTGGCTTTCGGGAGCATAGAAGCCGGCCCCGTGGTGATGGCCGTGGAAGTCCAGGTCCACGCGGCCGTAGATCGTGTTTCCGATCATGGCCCCTTGGTTGGCTCCGTCGTTGTTGATGGCCCGTTCGCTGGCCAGGGGCGGCGCCGTCGGATCCAAGAGCGCTTCAAGGTGCCCGCGATCGCCCACTTCATTGTGCCGGAAGATGCCGTCGTAGTGGCGGATCTGCCCGACGTTGTCGATACGGTTGTCCTCGATGACCCCGCCGGTGGCGTATCCGGTCCGGTCGTTGTTGCGGTTGACCCGCAGGTCCTCGATGACGTTGTGGTAGGCATGGACGCATTGGCCGTTCCAATCCAGGATCAAACGGCCGGCCCCGGCCCCCTCGACCTCGGCTTGTGCCAACGCGATCAAGTGGGCCACGAGTTCGTCGATGCTGCCGAAAAGGTCGCCCAGGTATTCGATGGGGAATCGGGCCACAGACAAGGACAAGGCCGCGTACTCGGGCGCCAGCGCATCCACCGATTCCTGTGCGGCCACCAGGTCTTGATGGGCTGCGCGGTACTCAGCGACCGCCTGGCCACGTTCCGTACGGAACACAAGGAAGCCGTCGACGAAGGCAGCCCACCTCTGATCGAAATCGGCCCGCTCTTCGCGCAACCCCTCGTCTTGGGGTGGATCCTGGGCTCGGAGGTCCGTCAATTCTGCAATGGCGGCCAACAGATCCTGTTGGATCACTGCCCCACGGGCGTCGCTGCTCGACACGGCATCAGCGGCCGCGATCTGCTTCACGTGATGTTCGTCGAGGGCAGCGACGGCAGCTGCCAGTGACCGACTCGCTTGGTCGACCTCTCCGGACAAGGCCGACATCTGTTCGGTGAACCGCTCATAGTCCTCCAAGCGGGCCGCATCATCGGCAGGATTCTCTTCGATGTGGACCGCCAACGCATCGGCGAATGCGACCGTGCCGGCGGGGGTCGTCGAAGCAGGCTCCGGAGGCGCCTGGGCTTCGAACGCGGCGAAGGCGTCGGCCAAGTCCTGCAGGTCGACGGCATGTTGCGCAAGTGCCCCGGACCACGCATCGCGCGTGGTGACCAGGGACGGCTCACCAAGGTCCAGCTGCGCTTTGTCGACGACCAATGCCTCGTGCTGGCGGTGGTGATCCGCGTCGTCCACACGCAGCGCTTCGACCCGCTCGGTCGCCCGGTCGATGGAATCTTGGTGGGCGGCTTCGCGCGCGGCAGCCTGGTCCTCGCGGGCGCGCAGGCTGGCATCCTCGGCTTGCAATGCCGCCTCCCGGGATTTCCATTGTTGCAGTTCCCGGTCCAATTCGTCCAATCGGTCCTGCCACGCTGCTTCGATCACGAGCAAGCCGGCCAAGCGGTCGCGCGCCTCTTCCAGTCGTGCTTCCAAGGCGAGCAGCGCAGGCAGTCGGTCGATGACGTCCTCCGGGGAGGCCAGGGGCCCTTCCAGGGCATCGCTCCAGATGACGTTGTTTCGTACCACGATGCAAGCATCCGTGTTTGCGAACATCATGAGGTTGCGGATCAGGTATCCTTCGATGATGTAGGGATCTTCGGCCGTGCCCGTGCCAGAAAAGGGCTGCGCGGCCAACCCATCGTCGCCGTGGACGACCAGGTTGGATTGTGCTCGCACGTCGCCCGGGACCATGAAGGCCATGGCGCCTGTGATGACCGGCACCGAACCTTCCTCTGGCTCGGCGATGACCGCGTCGCGCAGGGCGATCTCGTGGATGGGGCCCATGTCGGGGAAGGCCGGGACTTGCATGCCGATCTGTTTGCACGGGTCGTGGTCGTGCATGCCAATGGCCGCCGGACCGTGCTCGTGTGCGTGACCGTCGCCGACGTGATGGCCGTGTGGCGAGGAGTCGATGTCACACACCTCGTCCCGGCCTTGGTGGTTGAACGCATGACCGCTGATCAGGGGGGCGGTCATCACAAGGGCCATGGCGAGGGTCAAAGCGCGGCGCATGGGTCTTGATACGTCGAGGGGTATAGGTACGCTGGCCGGCGGACCCAAAGTATCCAAAACGGGCGTATGGCCCAGGGGTTGGACCCCACATTCAACCCTATGTGGTCGGCCCTATCTATCTGGGCGACGCATGTCCTGCCATGACCTGTCCCGATGCGGCCAGCCTGCCCCCGGTCCCGAAGTCGGTCCAGACCGTGTATTGCGTCCTTCGTAGCACCAACCGCCTGACCATGAAAGATCTTCAGGATCGCAGTCACTTGGCCCGGCGGACCGTCTACGGGGCGGTGTCACGACTCAAAGAAATGGGCCTCCTGCGCGAATCTCCCAACCTACGCGACACCCGCCAGTCCTGGTATTTCCTGGCATGAAGTGGATCGTCTTGCTGTTGCTGGTCGCCCCCGTCGCCGCCGACCATGTATCGCGAGGCGAGGTCGGCTGGGCGTGCGGAAGCGGCGACCACCCAGACCATTGCGGCATCGACCCGGTCGGGGGCGACGGCGTCCAGTCGGAAGGTGCCCCGGTGTTCTCGAAGGACATCTGGATCGCGCCCGAAGAAGAGGTACTGGGCGTGGCGATCGATGGTATTGCCCGCGCGTTCCCGGTCCGGATGATGGACTGGCACGAGATCGTCAATGCGGATTTCGGAGCGGTGCCAGTGGCGGTCACATACTGCCCCCTGTGCGGTAGCGGGGTCACGTTCGGACGCACGGTCACCCTGGACGGCCAGACCAGCGTGCTCAGCTTCGCGGCCTCCGGATACCTCTACAAGAACGACCTGGTCATGTGGGACAACACATGGGGTATTCTTTGGAACCAGATCACGGGCCGCCCGATCGCCACGTTGGATGATGGTGTCAAGATGACCCATCCGGACCTGGAACTGGTCCGCTTCCCGACCGCACTCACCACGTGGGATGCCTGGCAAGAAGAGCACCCTGGAAGCACCCTTTTGCAGCCGGTACGCGGTAGCTACGCCCCGGGTTACGTGGATCGCAAGACCAGCGCGCAGGCGTGTGGCTTGGGCCGCTGCGATGCGCCCGAAGACCTGCACCCCAAGGAGATGGTCATCGGCATCGAGTCCGCCCAAGGGCCGGTCGCATTCAGCCGCGCCGGCGTGTTCCATGCTGGTGGTGTGGCCGTCAGCCATGGGCTGGTCGTGGCGGTCCAACCGGGAGGCTCCCATCACGTTTGGCACGACCAGGGGCGTGCGTTCACCCGCGACGAAAGCGGCCTGTGGCTGGACGAGACCGGCGACTTCTGGGACCTGAGCAGGGGCGAATCCCTGCAGGGCCAGCAATTGCCGGTCGCAGACAGCCTGGTCCTTTTCTGGTTTGCATGGCACGAGCACCATCCGGACACGGCCCTTTGGGTCCCGGCCGACGCCCCGGCGGGGGCGCTCGAATTCGACAATGGCAAGCTGCCGGGGTTCACCATCCCGATCGTGGCCGGGCTACTGTTGTTGGGCGGTTGGCTATGGCGCCGCCGATGATGCGGCTTTGGCCTGGTTCACGCTCCAGTCATAGGGCATGAACCGGATCTTGGGGTCGTGGGCTTGCACCCAGGCGACGTCGTCGTCGGGAGCGAACCGCATGAAGACGTCGATGGGCGATCCGATCTTGGCAAAATCGCGCCGATACCACTTGAGGATCCGCCCGAGGCGTAGCATACTGCGCTTTCGATCGAGCACGTAGCCGCCGCCGGGCCGGAAAAAGGCGCGGCCAGCCAGGTCCAATTCTTCGTCGAGGGCCTCCCCATGGTACTGGCCGCCTCGCAGCGGCGGGCAGCCGGTCGCGGCGCATACCAGGGCGAAGTGCCCGCGGGGATCCGCTTTGAGGTGGGGCTTGATCAAGTGGAACTCCAGGCGGTACAAGCTCATCCGGCGACCCCCGACCCGCATGGGTGTGGCAAAGAAGAAGAGCAGCCGGGTCCAAGGGCGCCTGAGGCTTCGCACGATCCGGCCATTGCGCATGAGGCGGCGACGTACGGCATCGAGCACGCACAGGTTGTACGCGTTGACCAGGAACGCGTAGCGATCGTTCCCCTGGAGTCCGTCTAGATTGGCCTGGGCCACCGTTTCCAGCGCTTCGTCCAGATCTCCTACGGGCAATGCATCATAATCGACATCACCCGCCGCGTCGGTCGATGCGAGCACAGCGTCGCTTGGGTCCACACGGGCCGAGAGACGGGGGTCCCTTTGCCTTATGGGTCTGGGGCGCCGTCACTGGTGAACTGCCATTCTTCGGACGGCTTGAAGTTGTAGAAAACGTGCGTGTAGGAGTCAAAATCCTGCTGGATCATCACACCCACGCCGCGGTTGAGGACGCATTGGTAGCAATTGGCGTACGCACGCACATAGAGCCCGCGGTCTTCTTCGCCGAGGCGGGTGCCGTTGATGCCCTTGTAGCTTTCCGATCCGCCACCCTCGTCGCCGTGCACGCGGCAGACGATGGGCGAGGCTCCACGGACGTTGCAGGTCCGGTGGTCGGTGCTGTCCGGGTTGCAGCCGCCCCCTTCAGCGCAAGCCCATTGGATGGTGACCATCTCACCGCCCAGGGTCTGGGTCGACTCCCAGTAGATCTCGTTCTGGTAGTAGGTGGGTCGGCGGTCGAGCGGCAAGAAGATGGTGGAATCCTCTTCGCCGAACATGTTGTCCCGGTTGCACCCACCGACGAAGTTTGCGACCTTGTAGGAGCAGCCGATGTGTCCGGTGTAGAAGTGCGGTAGGACGAAGGGCAAGGATTCAGGATCGGATTGCAGGATCACCTTGATGATATCCGGTTCGACCACGCCAGCCACCACTTCAGCAGGGGACTGGACCGCATTGTAACCGGGTTTTTCGATGTCCATGAAGTACACGCCAGGTTCGAGGTTGACGAACACGAAACCGCCGTTGGCGTCGGTGGTGGTCTCCAATTCGAGCGTCTTGATCGTGATGGCCGCCTGGGCGATGGGCGAGATGGTCTCGTCGACCACCACGCCCCGGATCACGCCCTTGTCTTTTTCGACCTCGTCCGGGTCGACGACGGGCCCACAGCCTTCGATGCAGTCGACGTTCTTCTTGGCTTCTTCACTGCATCCGGCCAATGCGACCGACGCCATGATCAGGGCGACCCACAGAGCGCGCATGGCTTCTGAGCCCCCTTGATGGAAGATATACCTTGCGGACGTCGCCACAAAATGTCGCATCTACGGTTCGTACATGCCGTCGGCGGACAGGGTCCAGCCCT
>JBFKXH010000036.1:0-9797 GCA_041638175.1 Thermoplasmatota archaeon | reverse complement strand
GACGGCGACCATGTCCACGGTGCTACACTGCACGCCGGTAGCCAGCTTTGGACAGACATAACTGCTGCGAATGGCGCGCAAAGGCGCCTCCGGTGACCGGTGCGTCAAAAAAGTGGGCCCTCCCAGATTTGAACTGGAGTCATAGCGTCCCAAACGCCAGAGGATACCAAACTACCCCAAGGGCCCGCAAGGCGGCCGACACAGGGGCTACATTTGAAGTGACCGCCCTCAATCGGGGATCGTGAGCATCTGGAGTGATACGGATTTCTTGGCCGCCGTGAAGGCGGGGACGTTCAAAGCGGACCCGTGGCGGCCCGACGACTTGACGCCCAACGGATTGGATCTGCGCATTGCCCACGTCCAGATCGTCGGCCAGGCGGATGCCCCGACGTCGACGGGAACCGTGACCATTCCACCAGGCGAACGGTTCGTCATCGGCACGGAGGAGTTCTTGGAGATGCCTGTGGACGCGGTCGGGTCCTTGTGGATCCGCAGCAGTTACGCCCGCCGCGGGGTCTTGGCCAGTTTCGGCAAGGTCGACGCCGGCTTCCACGGCAACCTGACGGTCGGTTGCTTCAATGCCAGCCATGAGGCCATTGAGATCCCCATCGGCGACCGTTTTTGCCAGATCGTCCTTGAGGACCTCAAAAGCCCACCCCAGGCCGCGTATGCGGAAAAATCGGGCAACTACCAAGGCCAGACCGGCGTCACGCTGGCCAAGTGACCCTGCCGGCGCTGCCTTTGGCACCAGGGCGGTCGGATCCGCCATGCACCACCGAGCCTTGCAGTCAATGTTGCCACGACATTGAGATGCTGCTCACGGAATCGGATGTCCGCCGCATCACCGAGGTCATGGCGGACAGGGAGCCTCCTCTTGCTTGGCATTTCCAAGCAGACGATGGGTACCTTCAGCTCCGGACCCGTGACGGTCCGCCTGCCCGTGGCAGCCCCGGGGGTCGCCCCTGTGTCTTCCTTGGCGAGGACGGTCTCTGCACGATCTGGGATGCGCGCCCGGAGGGGTGCCGACTTTACCCTGCTGTATGGGACGAATCCACACGACGCGCCGAACTGGATGCGGATTATTGCCCCCATACGGATGGGTTCCGGCTGCCCCGTGCCATGGATGATGCGACCCGGCGCCTTGCCGATCGGCTTTCCGCTGAAAGGATGCGTCGCCTTGATAGATGAATAGCGGCTTGACTCGGCATGGGCGAGCTCTTGGCCAACGCGGCCGTCGCTTCTGGCATCTTGCTTGCCGGCCTTTCCATCTTGCTGATGGTGGTCGGTCTGATCAGCTATTCGCGTGTCCGTCATGCCCGACTTTTGGGTGTCGCCATCGCGTTCGGACTGTTTGCGGCGCAAGGCATCTACTTTGCCTGGGATTCCTACCAGCGGCGAGCTGAGATCGCGGATGGCTGGGGGCCCTTGCCCACCTTGTCTCTGATGAACCTGGGCATCGTTCTGGTGCTCTACCTTGCCGTCCTGAAATCGTGACCCCGCCGACCCGTGAGAATGCACTCGACCTGCCGGTCCGCCGGCACATCCTCGACGTCGTGTCGGAGAACCCTGGCGTGCACATGCGCGGCCTTGCCGACATGATGGAGATGGCCCTCAGCAGCCTGGAATACCACCTGTACCACTTGACCCGCACGGGGCACCTGGTGACGCGGGAAACGGGAGGCTACAAGGCGTTCTACCCGGCAGATGGCATCGACCGGCGCGACAAGGACATTCTTTACTTGGTGCGCCAGGAGGCGGTGCGGGGCATCTGCATGCATCTGCTCCTCAACCCCGGCTGTACGCCGAAGGAGATCAAGGAGGCAGTCGACATCTCCGGGCCCACCCTCAGTTTCCATCTCAAGAAACTCCGGGAAGCCGGCCTTTTGGCAGAGGTGCCTTCAGGTCGGACCAAGTTGATCTGTTTGGATGATGACGAGCGGGTCGCCAACGTGCTGGTGACCTACAAGAAGAGCTTCGTCGATCGCACGGTGGACCGCTTTGCCAAGACCTGGCTCAACCTACACCGCTGAACCTAGAGGTCTTCGCGGCGTGGGCGCAGCATCACGATCGAGGCGACCGCCACGCCGGCGACGCCGGCACCGATGCCGATCAGCACGCTGGGCTGGGTGACGAACTCGCCGATGGAGGCGATCGTGATCTCGTGGACGCTCCAGTTGGGGACCTTGACGAGGACCTGCCATCCGTCGGCATCTTGCACGACCCAGTATTCGGGCTGGGTCCCGGCGGTCGCGTCGAGGACATCCACGAGACTGTCTGCCTGCTGGAAGACCACTTCCGTGCGGTGGCCGTCGTCGGCCACGTCGAAGTAGCGCAGTTGTAGTTCCGGTCCGACGATGAGTGCCGGGTCTACGTCCAGGACAAAGGTCCGGCCTTCTTGCAGATCGGCATCGAACGTCACGACCAATGGGTCGTCGACGGTCGCCTTTTCGGGGGCCTTGACCGTCATGGTGACGTCATCGTACTGGATGACCTCGACCTGGTCTGCATTGTCCGATTGGGCTCGGGCACTGGAACGGATCTTGATCTCCCCGCCGACGTGCCCGCGGGCCTGCGCCGCGCGGACTTCGTCGTCATCCTTGTCATCCTGTCGGAAATCGCCGGCAGGCTTGACGTGGAAGGCCATCTGCTCAGAGACCACGAGGGTCTGACCGTCGACGGAAAGGGCCTTGCTGGCCAGGATGCCGAAGCCGTTTTCCGCGTACACGATCCGGGCTCCGTGGTCGCGCAATTGGACCTGCGCGTCTGCCGGGAGCGTCAAGATCAGGTCATGGACGCCCTTGTAGCTGATGGTCCCTGTCGGGTTGTCGTGCATGCGTAGTTCCCAATCGTCGCCTTTGACGACCAAGACGCTACCGTGCATGCGGGCTTCGACGCCTTCCGGGGTGCCTCCGCCAATCGTGATCGACTCGAAGATGAGGTGGCCGCTGACCGTGTACTCGAACATGGTCATGGTCTCTTCATGGACGTCAAAGGAGATGTGGCGCAGGGGCGGCGCTTGGTCGTCGCAACCGGCGGCCTCGCTGCAGGGGGGCATGGTCGGGTCGTGTCGGCAATCGCCTTGCTCTTCACAATGGGCCGTGTAGCACGCCGCTTGGTTGCTGCCCGCACAGTCACCTTGGCAGGCATCCGGGTGTTCGGCACAGTAGTGCTGCTTGCATTCCTCGGGGCTCATGCCTTCGCAGGGGTCTTTGCATTGGTCGGGGTGTTCGGCGCAGTATTGGTCCCTGCATTCTTCGTGGGTCATGCCTTCGCAGGGGTCTTTGCATTGGTCGGGGTGTTCGGCGCAGTATTGGTCCCTGCATTCTTCGGAGCTCATGCCTTCGCACGGATCACAATCGCCTTCTTTTTCGTACGGCGGGTCGCACGCCTCCCCACTAGTGGTCTTACCGTCATGGCAGGTTTCGCCGCAAGACTCTCCGGAGGCGGTCTGGCCATCCGGACATGGGTCACACTCGCTGGCAGTGGAGTTTTCCTGGCAGGGTTCTGTCCCCGGGGCCGACGAGGGGTCCTGTCCCAAGGCGGACGGGGCGAACGCCAGTGCGAGGACGAAGATGGCGGTCAGGCTCTTCATAGAACGACATCGGGCGCTCAGACCATATAAACGACTTCGGACAGCCATCGAACGATCAATGCTGCAGCGCGTCCCTGGCGCGGCTTGGCCGAGGGGGCCTGGCCTTCTTGGCCGGCAGGGTCACAGTCACCACCGTCGAGGTATCGCTACGGATGTCAAGGCGACCTCCGTTGGCTTCCACGTGCATTTTTGCCGAATAGAACCGGAGCGCGGCCTCCACGTGCTCGCCGGAGGTCCGCTCGTCCACAAAGAAGCCGAACGGGTCGAGCAGGACGCGCACTTGCGTCTCATCTACGCGGGGGCCGAAATCTTCGATCCGGATGCGGACGCTCTCACCGTCCTGGTCGAGGCCTACCTGGACGTTTCGACCCGGGCTGGACCGGCCGATGGCGGCGGTCAGGAGCCGCTCCAGCGCTTCGCCCATGCTCTGGGGATCGATCTCGGCGGTGGCGGGTTCGGTGCTCGCCGTGACGGTCACACCCCGCTCGTTGCCGAGTTCTGCGACCCCCTGCATCACAGTTTGGACCAGGTCCTGGACTTGGGTCTCGACCTTGCGGATGCGTCGATCGCCTCGTCGGATGGCGACCACTTCCAAGGCGTGGTCGAAGACGTTCTGCATGCGTTTGAGATTGCGCTGCATGACATCCAAGGCACGTTCGGATTCGTTGTCCTCTGCATGGCGGCGCAATCGGGCCAGTTCCAGCATGATGGGGGTCATCGGGGTCTTGACCACGTGTGAGATGACGTTCAGGACGTCGCGTAGTTCGCGACTCTGGCTGCGGGTCTGACGGTCGATGGGTCCAGTATCGGAGAGGGGGATGAAGGTCACCAAATGGCCCAGTCGGGTCGCCTCAGCCTTGATCGACTTGATGTGTAGCAGCCCCCGCGCGAAGCTCCCGTCGGCCCGGCAGATGTGCTGGTCCTTTGCTTCGCCGTTGCCTTCTTGCGCCAACAATTGGAGGATCGGGCATTCGAAGGGGTCCTCATGGCGTTCGTCTGGTTGCAGACGGTGGGCCAGCTCATGGAAATGGCGCCCGACCGCTTCGGCCTGGGTCCATCCGAAGGCTGCGACCCCGGGTTCATTGATCTGCAGGACGCCGCCGTGGCGATCGAGCAACAACGCGGGCAGCGGCATCTGCTTGAACAGCGTGTCCCGTTGGGCCTCGGCGTAGCGGTTGCGTTGCTCGGCGGCAAGGCGTGCACGCTCGTAGCTGGCGGTCGCGGTCACGCGGAAGATGGCACGCGCCAATTCTTCTGGATTCAGTTCTTCCTTGCGAAGGTAATCCAGGGCGCCCAGACGTAACGCGTTGGCGGCCACGTTTTCGTGGCCCTTGCCCGTGACCATGATCGCGGGACCCTCGGAGGCCTCGCGCAGTCGTTTCAATAGGTCGAGCCCGTTGTCTCCTGGCAGATCGTAGTCGAGGATGATCACTTCGGGTCGGAATTGTGCCACCTGGGCGAGCAGGTCTTCTCCGTCGAGGCGATGCAGCAGTTCGAAGCCCGTCGACGAAAGCGATTCGCGCAGCATGTGGCGAAGGTGGGCGGCATCCTCGGGCGAGTCTTCGATCAAGAGGATGCGCACCGGTGCATGGCTCACGACGTCGCCTCCGTGTGCCGTTCTTGCTTGGCAAGCGGCAATTCGATGATGAAATGGGCGCCATGCGGTGGATCTCCCAGGCGGATGGTCCCGCCGTGGCGCTCGATGATGCGCTTGATCAGCGGCATTCCCATGCCGCCGCGCGTGCTCTTGAAGGGCCGCCACATGTCCTTGCGTGCCTGTGGTGAGATGCCGTGTCCGCCGTCGCGGTAATGGATGACGTTCGTGGCCCCCTCCGGCATGGCTTGGATATTGATGTCCACTTGGTCGCTGTTCTTGATCGAATTGTCCACTAGGTTGTGCAGGACCTCCTTCAATTGATCCCCGTCGCCGGTCACATGGCCCAGCGGTTTCAGCGCGACCACCTGCGCGTCCTGGAGCTCGGGCCCAAAGCTTGCCATCACTTCGTCCCACAACTCGTCCAGGTCGACCTCTTGCCGTGGGGGTGTGGCCAGGAAGACCCGCTCGTATCGCACGATCGAATCGATCATGTGGTCGAGGCGATCCAATTCGGCCACGACCGCATCCTGGATGGGCGCTTCGCGGATGCGCCGAAGTGGGGCACGTAGATCGTGGCTGACGATGGTCGCAAAATCGCGCAGCTCCCGGGTGCTGGCCTGAAGCTTCTCCACCACCCTGTCCAGGCGGTCTCGCTCCTTGACCTCTACCGTCACGTCCCGCGCCACGGCATAGATGCGATCGGCCACCGGGACCGCCGTCCAATCGAGCCAGACCCAATCCCCCCGCTTGTGCTTGTAGCGGTTGCGGAAATGGATGGTCTCTTCGCCGTCCGCCAGTCGCTCCATCTCGCTCATGGTCGGCGCCACATCCTCCGGGTGGACCAGATCCATGAAGGGCTGGGCGGTCAGCTCCTTGCTGGTGTACCCCAAGGTCGTCGAAAAGCTCGGACTCACGTCCTTGAGGTAGCCATCCAGCCCGGCGACACAGAGCAGGTCCTTGCTCATGCGCCAGAATTGTTGGCGTTGGCTCGCAGTGTTGATGGCCTGGGCGCCCCCAAGGCTTCGGTCCAGGATCTCCTTTTCGACCCACTCCGCCAGTCCTTGCAAACGCAACACGTCGTCGTGCCCGAATGCACGGACCTCCGTATCGATGATGCACAGGGTCCCTAAGAGGAATCCATCGGGACTACGCAAAGGGCACCCCGCGTAGAAGCGGATGTGGGGTGGCCCGGTCACGAGGGGATTCTTGATGAAGCGGGGATCTTTCGTGGCGTCTTCGACCACCAAGGCGGTCTCCGCATGGATCGCGTGGGCACAGAAAGCGACATCCCGGTCCGTTTCATCGACGTCCAGCCCGATGCAGGACTTGAACCACTGGCGGTCCGCATCGATCAATGACACCAAGGCGATGGGGGTCCGAAAAAGCATCGTCGCCAGACGCGTGATCTGATCGAACCGCTCCTCTGGCGCGGTATCCAGGATCTGCAGGCGCTGCAAGGCAGCCAAGCGGTCCTCCTCATTCTCGGGAATCGGGGCAGGGACCGCGCCGGGCATCGTAGTGAATCTGAAGTCGGCTGCACTTGACCCACGCGAACGGGCCGGAAGGGCCATGTGGCCATGTGGCCGTCCCATCCCCTTTATAGCGGCGTGGCTGCACCCCACACCGAGGACAGCTTGGCAACCATCGCGGAGCAGATCAAGGAAATCGAAGCCGAGATTCTCAAGACGCAGAAGAACAAGGCCACTGAGTTTCACATTGGAAAGCTCAAGGCCAAGATCGCTGCCCTGAAACGGGATCAAGAGAAACAGGCTGCAGCCCAAGGCGGGGGCGGCGTCAGCTATGCGGTGCGCAAGTCCGGCAACGCCACCGTGGGCCTCATCGGGCTTCCGAGCGTGGGCAAATCGACCATCCTGGGGGCCCTGACCGGCAAAGAATCAGAAGTAGGGGCCTACGCGTTCACCACGTTGACCGTCATTCCGGGGATGCTCAAGCACCGCTTTGCCGACATCCAGATCCTCGACATGCCAGGGATCATCGCCGGCGCCCACATGAACAAAGGTCGTGGCAAGGAGGTCATCGCGGCGGCCCGAAACAGTGACCTGATCCTGTTGACCTTGGATGCCAAGCAGGCCAAGAAGCACCTTCCGGTCATCCTGCGCGAACTGGAGCAATCCGCCATCCGGCTCAATCGCCGGCCCAAGGACATCAATGTCTACTACCGGGAGCGGGGCGGCATCAACGTTCAATCCACGTGCAAGCAGACCCACATGGACCTAGATCAGATCGAGGACATCGTGCGTCAGTTCCGGGTCAACAATGCAGACGTCGTGGTGCGCGAGGACATCACCGTGGACGACCTGGTCGACCATATGAGCGGCAACCGGGTCTACATCGATGCGGTGGCGATCGTCAACAAGGTGGATCTGGTTGGCGAGGACGAATACAAGAAGCTGGAGCGCTGGCTCAAGACCCAAGGTTTCCCCGCCATCCCCATGGTCGCCAACAAGAAGCTCGGTGTCCCCGAAGCCAAGGACTTCATCTACGACAATCTGCACTTCATCCAGATCTTCCTCAAGCCCCAAGGCGAAGAGGCGGACCTGGAGGAACCGCTCATCGTCAAGAGCGGGACTGACGTGGGCATGGTATGCGACATCCTCCACCGTGAGTTCCGCAACAAGTTCCGCTATGCGCAGGTGTGGGGGCCGAGCGGAAAATTCCCTGGCCAGACCGTCGGCATCGACCACAAGCTACTGGACGGCGACATCTTGAGCGTGATCGTCCGCAAGTAACTCAGATGTGTGCTTCGTCGCCTTCGACGTGCCCTTCATCCAAGAACGGTTCCTGGATGTGGGGTGCGGGTTCGGAGAACGGATCCTCCTCCGGCTCCTCTTCCTGCACGGCGCGGCGTGATCTGCCGATCCAACCTCCCATGATGGTCGCGACCAGGAGCACGACCCATTGGCCGCCCGCGACGAAGAGGCCTGCCTTCGGCAGGATCTCTCCTGGGTCGGTGACGAGGCTGAAAATGAAGCCGCCAATGCCGGCCCCTGACAGGAGCACCGCGGGATACGCCATACCGAGCGTGACGCCGCGCAGGTCGGCGATGGCCGTGATCAGTGCGATCCCGGTGAACAGGATACCGACGGCAAACGCGATGAAAGCGATGGTCCAGTAAAGCAGCGCATCGTCGTCACCCTCCAGCTCGAAGACCCAATCACTTGCGTCATGCACATTTCGGCCCCAGATGTGCATCCCGTCATCCCATTCGATCCCCCCATCGACTTCGTTCCATGGGACGATCATGGCCGCCAGCTGGGCCAACAGGACGACTGCCAACAGGGTCACGACCGTGGCTCGCATCGAGCCCTGACCTGCGGGCCATGGGAAAAGGGCTTGCTTGCGCGATTACAGCCGGGTACCGACCAGGTGGCCTGGCCGCAGCGGCAGCCAGACCGTGTTGGCTCCGGGCTCCGGCGACAGGCTCACGGCGCCTTCCTCGTAGGATTCGATGGTCCGACCGTTGTCGTTGCTGCCGATCGTGAACCGCAGGCGCTGCCCTTCCTCGATCATGTCCTCTTGTGGGTACAGGTCGATGGAGACCGTGTAGGTCACGCTCGGGATCGGCTCCTCGTGTTCGAGGCCATTACGGAAGGCAGGGTTCAGGTATCCGTAGTTCTCGCGACTGCGCACCAGATTGCCTGCCTCATCCAGGACATCCATGACGACCGTCAGGTGGCGCAGCTCGGCGCCCGTGTCGACGGTGAGGTTGATCAACGGCACGCCGGACAAGATGACGTCTGCGGGCATGGGGGCGGTCTCGAAGACGAGCTCCTGTTGCACGTGGTCGCTGCACCGGACGGCCTGGCCTTCCAGTATGCCCGCCGCCGTGCCCCGGTTGTACGTATCGTGGGGGCACGCGTACCACGAAAGTGGCGTCGGCAATCCGCCCCGTGGCGTGTCGTATGCCGCGCGTGCATCTCCGTTCAAGAGGTCGATGGTCAGCCCAGGGGCCCCCTGGATCGGCCACGAGTCGCTGCGGTGCCAGGTGCGGTTGTTGTCTTGCACCCAGGCGACGCTGCCTTCGAACATGCCCGTGTCGATCTCCTTGAGGTACGTGTCGAAGAATGCGGTCGCATAGACCCACCAGTCGCCCCAGGGAACGGTGCACAGGTCGCGGTCGTCCATGTCACGGCACGCCTTGTCCTGGCTTGCAGGGTACGCGTGGCCCCATTGGCCCCCGATGAACACCTTGTTCTCGCTTTGGATGTCATTGAACCACGTGGCCACATGGTCTGGCTTGACGTTCCAATCGGCCAGGCCCTGGGCCATCAGGACGGGGACGGTCACCGTCTGGGCACGCGTGCGCAGGTTGCGTTCTTGCCACCAAGCATAGTAGGCGCCACTTTGGTCCAGGCCCCCGTGCATGACGGCGTTCTCTGCATGGGGGCAGGTCGGCTGGTCAGCCAATTTGGCCACTGCGGACAGGGGATTGAAGGTGGGCGTGACGCCTTCGCTGGTGTAGCCAGAGTTGGTGCCGCCGAGCGAGTGTTGCCCGCTGTACGGGACGCCGGAATTGTGGTGGTAATGGTAGAAACTCGTACTCGCCACGACGGGGACGACCGCCTTCACGGCAGGGCTTCCTGAAAG
>JBFKXH010000035.1:0-9852 GCA_041638175.1 Thermoplasmatota archaeon | reverse complement strand
CGGATGTCCTTGAGCCCAAGGCGCATCATCGCCAGACGCTCGAGACCGAAGCCCCATGCCAGCACAGGGTGCGGGCAGCCAAGGGGTTCGGTGACCTCGGGGCGGAAGACACCGCAGCCTCCAAGCTCCATCCACTTGCCGTGGTACTTGACGTCGATCTCCATGCTTGGTTCCGTGTACGGGAAGTAGGCGGGGCGGAACCGCACCTCGGGAAAGCCCATGGCCGTGAAGAATTCCTTGCAAAGGCCCACCAGCATGTCGAACGTGGCATCAGGCTCGGTGACGATGCCTTCGATCTGGTAGAACTCAGGAAGATGCGTGGCATCCATCGTCTCCTTGCGAAACACCTTCCCCAGACCGAACACCTTGTGGATGCCGTTCGGGTGGTCGGCCAGGTAGCGCACGGTCGTGTTCGTGGTATGGGTCCGCAGGAGCGCCTGCTGGGAGACCTCCACGTCGAAGTCGGTCTGCCAGCCCGTGCTCTTGGTGTCACCGCCATGCTCGTGCACCGCCTTGCCACGAGCCAGGTCCTTTTCCTCCACAGGCAAACGGGCTGGTTCTTCCAGGTAGAAGGTGTCCTGCATCTCTCGGGCAGGGTGATCTTGTGGAATGAACAAGGCATCCATGTTCCAGAACGCCGATTCCACGTAATCTCCGCTGATCTCCTGGAAACCCATGCGCCAGAAAATGTCCCGCGTCTGGGTCATGAGCTGGGTCAACGGGTGGGGCTTGGCCGGGTCTCGATCCGCCACCTCCACGTCGAAATCAAAGCCCCGAAGATGCACGTCGGCCCGTTCGCCTTCGCTCATCTCAGGCCATGCGGCGATCAATTCTGGCGTGACCTGATTGACCTCCTTGGCATCATCAGACACCTCGAGCGTCGCCACGAGGGCGCGACCGGCCTCCGTGAGCGTGAACGTGCGGGTCGTTCGGGTGTCTTGGGTGGCGAGGCCTCGCTGCACCAGCACATCGGCGCCTTGTGCCGGACCGGCCGCAGCGCTCATGCGGTGCAGCAGCTCTTCGTCGTCGCCAAGATCAGGCACTTCACCGGCGAGCGTCAAGCGCCCCTTCTCGATGGTCGCCCACCCCTTGCGTTTGAGCCATCCGATGGCGACCTTGACCTCCTCGCCCGCCAGGCCCGCCTGTGCCCCGAGTTCTGCCATCGGAAACGAGCCGCCGGCGGCATCCAGCGCCTGGACCGCCCGCCGCTCCGGCAGTCCGTGTTCTTGCATCTGTAGGCCTTCGGGCGTCAGTGCATAGTGGTTCTCACTGGTCATCGCCACTTCGAGCAGCCCGTGCCGCTCGGGCCCACTGGCGGCGCGCAAGACCTCGACGGTCTCATGGAAATGCTCCCCGAGCAGCGCCTCTGCAGGTGTGCCATCCGGCTCGGCGGCAAGCAGGCGCTTTTCAGCAAGGGAGAGCTCCATGGACGGCTCACTGGTGCGGCCGTCAAAAAGGGTCCGCTGGGAGTCCACTGCGATCGTTGCGCCGGTGCTCAGCGCAACAGGGTCGAGAGCAGCACTGCGGCCGCGATGAGCAGGACCAACAGGTAGACGCTGCGCTTCTTGATGGCCTGCGCCTCTTGTTTCTTTTCGATGCAATCGGCGTTGCTGCAGAGGGTCTCATGGACCTGGATCGTGCGGCCGCAGATCTCGCAGTGGCTGTGTTCGGGGATCATGGCCCCTCCACGACGGTCCCTTGGAAGGGCTTTCCGGATGCCGCCGCGACCAGGTTGTCCAAGTCGGTCCCATCCACCACGCAGGTCTGGATCGCCGATTCGGCAAGGAGGGCGACCGCCATGGGATCCACGACCCCGGCTTGGCCCGCTTCCTTCCATTCGGCCGGGCCGACGATCATGGCCAGTTCACCGTAGCCGCACTTTGCAAGGGGCCTGGCGCTTGCATCGTGCCGGGGGTCGGCCGTGAAGACGGCGGGCACGTTGGTCGCCACGACCAGTCGCGCCGCGCCGACCCTTTTGGCGAGTTCGGCGCCAACATAGTCGGTGCTGTGGCCCGGAGTGGTCCCACCCATGACGACGACGCGGGTCTCGACGTTCGCGGCTTCGTCGCAGCTCTGGGGCACGTCGTCGGGGCAAGGCACACCTGCTGCATCCAGGAAGGCAAGCAAGGACTGGGCATTGAGCCTCGTGGCTTGGATGCCGATGCGATCAAGGCGGTCCTCCGCGACGCCGTCTTGGCGCGCCACACGGATGGCTTGTCGTGCAGCAGCCCCGCCGCCGACGACCACGAACAGGCGCTCCGTTCGCGCAAGCCCGTCCAGTGCTGCAGCCACCCGGGCCAAGAACCGGGGGTCCGGATCATCGGGAGCCAGGATGCTGCCGCCGAAAGCGACCACGGTGGTCATTGAAAGCGCGACGACCGCCTCGGTCATGAACGCTTTGGGGTCACCTGCTTCATATATCGGCCGCACTTGGGCCGCCTCGTGAGCATGGCCGATTGGTCCGACCGCCAGAAGTACATCTTCAAGCGGACCATCGAAGAACTCGCCAATTACCGCGGCATGGGCACGGAATTGGTCACCCTGTACATTCCCCCTACGCGAATGATCAGCGACGCTGCCGCCATGCTGCGCGATGAACTGGGGCAGGCCAGCAACATCAAGTCGAAGCAGACCGCCACGGCCGTGCAATCGGCATTGACAAGCATCTTGGCCCGGTTGAAGGTCTACAAGCAGACCCCGGAGAACGGACTGGCGGTCTTCGTCGGGAACGTGAGCGTAGGCAACAACAAGACCACCCAGGTCGCGCACGTCATCGAACCCCCCGCACCGGTCCAGACCTACCAATACCGCTGCGACAGCACGTTCAATGTAGAACCGCTCAAGGGAATGGGCGACACCGAGGACGTCTATGGCCTCTTGATCGTGGATCGCCAGGAATGCAGCATCGGATTGCTGCGCGGCAAGACGGTCGTCCCCGTCCACAACAAGCAATCGCTGGTGCCACGCAAACATGGCAAGGGCGGTCAATCCCAGCGTCGTTTCGAGCGCCTGACCGAAGAGGCGGCCAACCATTGGTTCGTCGAAGTCGGCGACCGTGCCAGCGAGATCTTCCTCAATGAAGCCAACCTGAAAGCGGTCATCATCGGCGGTCCAGGCCCCACCAAGGAATTCTTTGCCGACCACGGCTACCTACACCACGAGATCGAAAAGAAGGTGCACCGGACCTACTTCGACACGGGGTACACGGACGACGACCAGGGCCTGAAGGAACTGGTCGAGGCGGCCGCTCCCGCCATCCAGGGTATCAACCTGATGGAAGACAAGCACCTGATGCAACGCTTCCTCAAGGAGACCGCCAAGCCAGACGGCGGCCTTGGTGAATACGGGGAGGATCCGGTCCGGACGGCCCTCGAGTACGGCGCAGTGGACCATCTGCTCTTGTCCGAGGAGATGCGCTCCACGCGCCTCATGTTCACGAACAACAAGACCGGTGAAGTGATCCACAAGACCGTCCCCGAACACAAGGTGGACATCACGTTCCAGGAAATGGCCAAACAGTGGGACGGCGCCAACAGCGTGGAAATGGACCGCAAGGACCTTGTTGAGGAACTATCGGAACTTGCTGAAAAGCAGGGCACGACGGTCCACATCATCAGCGGGGCAAGCGAAGAGGGCGGAATCCTCCGGAATGCCTTCGGCGGCATTGTGGCGATCCTACGCTTCCGCGTCAGCTGATCTTATTCTTCTTCTTGCGCTTTGGTGGGGTGGAAGCCATGCTCATCGAAGCCCGGGTGATGGCGCGCCCATCCGCTGAGAATGATCATCACGCCGAACGTGATGAAACCGAGGCCCATCACGACGAAGAGGCTCCCCGAGACCAAGGCGTCGATCTCCACCGCATCGCCGGCGGCCCAAGGCTCGAACGCGGCGAACACCGCCATGAACACAAGAATGGCGCCACCGATCAATCCTAGCAGGCCTAGGCCGACGAAACCTTCGCCGAACTTGCCGGTCTGGCCCAAGCCTTCCTGCACATCGTGCATGCTCATACATCCGCATGGGTCGTCGTGCGCTTTGAGCCTGTCGCTTGCAAAGCCCCAAACCCGAACAGGCATTGTGCCCGTGTGGCCAATCGGCTTGCGGGACATCCGAGCCCGTACTTGGAGCAGCACGCGGACAACCCGGTCGATTGGTGGCCCTGGTGCGACGAGGCCTTTGCGGAGGCACGGCGCCGCGATGTCCCGATCTTCCTGAGCATCGGCTACGCCACGTGCCACTGGTGCCACGTCATGGCCCACGAGTCGTTCGAAGACCCCGAGGTGGCCGCTCTGCTCAATGAAGCGTTCGTCTGCATCAAAGTGGACCGAGAGGAGCGCCCGGACATCGATGAGGCGTACATGGCGGTCTGCCAGGCCATGAACGGCTCGGGCGGGTGGCCACTGACGGCGCTCTTGGACCATGACAAGCGTGCTTGGTTTGCGGGCACCTACTTCCCAAAACATGGGCGAGGGCGCAGACCCGGCATGATGGAACTCGTCCCCCACATGGCCGATGCTTGGTCGAACCAGCGCGACGAAGTCGATCGGGTGGCAAACAGCGTGGCCGGCCAATTGGCGGCGGTCGCGCACCGAAGTGACGTTCCGCCGGACGCCCTGGAGCAGGCCGCAAAAGCCCTCGAGGCTCGGTTCGACCCGCAGCACGGTGGGTTTGGCGGGGCCCCAAAATTCCCGAGCCCCCACCAGATCACCCTTGCCTTGCAGACGCGGCCGGAGATGGCGTACCGCACGCTCGATGCGATCGCAGCAGGCGGCATCCATGACCACGTCGGCGGTGGCTTCCATCGCTATGCCACGGATGTCCATTGGTTGCTGCCTCATTTCGAGAAGATGCTGTACGATCAGGCGACCCTTCTGGAAGCGTTCACCCAAGCCTGGCAATTGACCCAGGAGCCGCGCTACCAAGCGGTATGCCAGGATCTCATCGAGTACGTAGTACGAGACATGCGCCACGCGGATGGCGGATTCTTCAGTGCAGAGGATGCAGACTCCGAGGGCGTGGAAGGAAGATTCTACGTCTGGGACCACGACGAACTGCCGGCCGATCTCGCGGCGGCCTTTGGCGCCAAGCCGCAAGGCAATCACCACGATGAGGCCACAAGGGAGCCCGCCCCGACCAACATCCTACATGTAGCGCCCGGCACAGACACGCGCCCTTGGCGCCCCGCTCTGGATGCGCTCCGCATCCGACGCGACGGGCGCGTTCGGCCCCTTCGCGACGAGAAGATCCTGGCTGATTGGAACGGCCTGTGGATCACCAGCCTCACCCGGGCCGCGATGGCCTTCCAGCGCCCTGACTGGCTCGATACGGCCCAGGCCGCCGGACGATTCTGCCTGGCCAATTTCACGGACCCCCCCAGGCACCGGTGGCGTGACGGTGCCTTGGATGATCACGCATTCCTGGACGACCATGCAGCCCTGGGGCTTGCTTTCACGACCTTGTTCGAAGCGACCGGCGAGTCCGCATGGCTTGACGCCGCAATCCGGATAGGTGAAGGGCTGCAGGCATTCCAGCGAGACGGCCGATTCCATACGGTGGCCGCGACAGGGGAAATGGCGTGGGCCACCCGAGGAGACGGGTATGATGGAGCGATTCCAAGCGGCAACACGGTGGCCATCGAATTCCTGGGCCGGTTGGGGCGCATCACGGCAGAAGCTCATTGGTCGGATGTGGCTTGGCGTTGCGCCGAATCCTTTGGGCCCGACCTCGAGACCCATCCGGCCGCCTACACGGGCCTCGTACAAGCGATCGCGTCGCTCGATGCGCCCGAGATCGTCGTGGTGGGGGATGCGTGGCCGGCCGTCTGGTCCGTCCATGTTCCGGGCGCCGTGCGATTGATGGGTGGTGGCGCGGGTTGGCTTGCCGAATACCGGGACCCCGGCATCTACGTCTGCCGAGACCAAACATGCGAGCAGCCCGTCACCTCGCTCGAGGCGCTCAGGTCCAGTCTCGCGCCAAGGCCTTGATCTGGCGCTCCAATTCTCGACGAGCCGCGTCGTGGGCGGCAGGCCCCTTGCCCTCCGGGTCGGGAATGTTCCAACGTGCGTTGAATCGTACGGGGGCCCCACGGACATCGCCCAGGGCGATGATGCGATCATAGTCGGCATGCATGTGGTGTAGGTCCATCCAGTGGGGCCGGTGGCCGCGCACGTGCAGACCTTTCGAGGCCATCACGCGCTCCACCACATCCGGCACGAACAGGCCTGGCTCCAAGCCGACCGATTCGGCGTCGAAACCGTAGGCTTCAGCCAACGCCTCGGCCATCGGACCCAGACTGGTATCATGCAGGTCCACGAACAGGATACGCCGCATGGACGGGTCTTGGCGACCAGGCCTATTTGGTTTCGTCGGCAAGTGCCTGGACACGTGCCTTGATGTCGTCTCGGACCTGGCGGAAGACCTCCACCGATTGGCCGACCGGGTCATCCAGACCCCAGTCCTCATCCGTGTGAAGGGTGGGACAACTTTCGGCCACGCCGCAGCCCATGGTGATGGTACGGTCGTAGCTGTCTAGGGCGGACCAATCCAACACCTTGGGCGCATGGCCCTCCATCGAGACGCCGGCTTCCTCCATGACCGCGATCGCGTTGCGGCTCACGGACGCAGCCGGCTCCGTGCCGGCGGATGCGGCTTCGAGGCCGAAATGCCGAGCCCAGGCTTCCGCCATTTGGCTCCGGCAGGAATTGCCGACGCAGACGAACAGGACCTTCATCTGCGCCCCTCCGGTCTTGAGCCTTGTCGCAGGATCTCGTAGAGCGTCGCCCCGACGAGTGCCCCGATGACCGGTGCCACCATGTACATCCACAGTGGCGTCAGGTCCCAGGTGCCGCCGACCAGCGCGGGGCCCAGGCTGCGGGCAGGGTTCATGCTCGCGCCGGTCAATGGCCCGGCCCATAGGGCGTTCATGGCGACCGTACCGCCAATGGCCGAGCCGGCCAATTTTCCGACCGCACGCCCGTCTGTGGCCACCGCGGCGATGACGAACATCAGCAACATGGTGATGAGCGCCTCGATCACGAATCCAGCGCTGACGCCTTCGATGGCCGGCGAGACATCCGTTTGTCCGAACGTCGTATGCCCGGTGAATGCCAAGGACAAGGCCAACGCACCGAGTATGCCACCGAGAAACTGGGCCGCCACGTAGGACGGTACCCGACGCCAAGGGAAATGACCGGTCGCCGCAAAGGCGATGGTCACGGCCGGGTTGAAATGGGCGCCACTGAGATGACCACTCGCGTAGATCATTGCGCCGACGACGAGGCCGAACGCGATGGCGATGCCCGTATGGTCGGGGACGCCTGTGACATCACTGGCCATGATGGCCCCCGCGCCGACGAGAACGATCGCGAACGCCCCAAGCCCCTCGGCCAATTCGGGCGCGAACTTCATGGCACTTCGACCGCGGCCTGGGTGAAAACCTATTCTGCTGGTTCTACAGCAAGGATCGCATCGAGCGCCTTGGCCATGAAGCCGTCGGGCGGCCGCCCATCAACGACGCCTTGTACGTCCTTCCACTTGTCATCGATGACACGGATCATGGCCCCTTCGATGCTGTCCGCGGCGGTGAAATACCATGCTGTCACCGGTGCCTTCTGACCGATGCGGTGTAGGCGACCCTCGCATTGTTCGTGCTTGGTCGGTGTCCAGTCCAGTTCAATGAACGCCACATGGCTTGCATGGTGTTGCATGCCGTCGACGCCCTGCCCGAGGGAGTCCATGGTGGCGACCAAGAAGTCACGTTGATGCATGGAATCGATGAGCGCCCGGCGCGTGTGTGGGTGGGTATCCCCCGTGACGGTCGCTACACGTCCCGGCAGGGCCTCGGCCAATCGGGCGACCACTTCTTTGTGGTAGGCAAAGAACACGACGCGTTCCTTGGCGGCCAGCATGCTCTCAGCCCATTCCTGGATGGCGGCGCGCTTGGCCAAGGCCGCTTCCCGCCGCATGCGACTCAGGTGTTGCCTCCCGACGAAACGGTCGTGGCCCCAAGCGGCCTCGTCCTTGGCCCGCAGCTTGTCGACCCACGTCACGAAGGCGTTCTCGGCTCGTTGATAGGCGCCCGCATCACCCATGGGCACCTCCTGCCGGACCCGCGAGAACGCAGGCAGGTCCTGCGCCACGTCATACTTGGTCCGGCGGATCATGCAGACATCGCGGAGTCTGCGATGGAGTTCGTCGCGTGGCAATTGATCGACGGCCGCGGCGGCCTGGTCCCATCGCAGCGGCCCTTTGTCAGGGGTCCACCAATGGGGCAGGACACCTCGATAAATGTGCAACACTTCTTCCAGTTGGTCGAGCAGTTGCAGCTGCTGGATCAGGTCGTCACGCCGGTTCTGGATGGGAGTGCCCGTCAAGGCGATCCGCAGGTCGACGCCCTCTGCGAGGGCGGCTGCTTGCTGCGTCCGTTGCGCGCGGGGATTCTTGAAGTAATGACTTTCATCCAAGACCACCGCCTTGGGGCCAAGGAACATCAGGTCATCCAGGTGCTGCCCCAGAAGCTCAGGATTCAGGATCAGGAGGTCCACATCGTCGAGGTGATCGCGCCCGGAGTGCACGACCTGGCACGACCTCCAAGGCAGCCATTTGAGGACCTCGTTCTGCCAACCGATCTTGACGCCCGCGGGACATACGACGACCGCAGGATAGGCGTCGGCTTCTTCCATGGCGGCCAGCGCCTGCAAGGTCTTGCCGAGCCCCATGGCGTCGGCGATCAGGACACGTCGATGTGCAAGGGCGAACTCGACGCCTTCCCGCTGGTAGGGGCGAAGTGCCGCAAGGAGTCCCTCTTCCCTGTCTTCGGCTTTGCGAAGAGCATGCGCCCCAGACAGGGCGTGGAGTCGCTCCTTGGCCGCCCCATCCATCGGCACATGGTAGGCTTCGTGCAGGAAACGCAGCGCGCGCACGGCCTCCTTGGTCTCATCGTAGACGTAGGCAGCCTGGTCGATTCTCCAGTGCGGGCTCGGCAGGCGCCGCAGTTCGAGCTGCCGCATCCAGGCCTCCGGGATCCGCGGGAGCAAGAAGCGATCGTCGTGGAACCGGATCGGGTCCAATCAGGCCTCGTGCCAGCTTGGGTGGTACGAGGCGTCCTCGCAAGCCACGGCATGCCGCGTCGGAAGCAGAGGCTTGTACGTGTCCACCATGACCGCCAGTTCGCTGGTGGATTCGTCGCCCATGGATGCTTCATACTTGCCGGGCTGAGGTGCGTGGGGAATGCCCATGGGGTGGTGGCTGATGCTGCCGGGGCCGACCCCTTTGCGGCTGGTGAAATTGCCCTCGACGTACCAGAGGATCTCGTCACAATCGACACTGCTATGCGGGTACGGGCAGGGGATCGCGTCCGGGTGATAGTCGACTTTGCGCGGCACGAAGCTACAGATGACGAAACTGCCCGCCCCACCAAGGAAGGTCGTATGGATCGGCGGCGGCAAGTGGACCAACCCTGTCTTGGGTTGGTAGTCGCGGATGTTGAATGCCACAGGGTAGACGGTCCCATCCCACCCGACCACGTCGAACGGGTGGTGAGGCAAGGTGCGGCGCGTCCACTGGTCGCCCCGCTTGTGCAGGATGGCGATCGGCGCATCGCCGGCAGGACTCAGCTCCGTCGGACGACGGAAGTCGCGGTGGCAGTACGGCGCGTCCATTTTCAGTTGCCCGACCGGGTTCATGAAATTGCTTGGAACCTGGAAACTGGCTGGCGCCTCGTTCACCATGACGTGCACGGGGCCTTCATCGAAGATGAGGCGGTGAATGACCGCCTTGGGGATCCATACATAGTCTTGTTCGCGGACGGCCAGGGTCCCCATTTCGGATGCGAGGCGGCCACTGCCTTGGTGG
>JBFKXH010000034.1:0-9891 GCA_041638175.1 Thermoplasmatota archaeon | reverse complement strand
GTGAAGTTGGTTGGGGCACTGGCGCTGGCAAACAGAATGACGCCCAGCCGATCGCCGTCGCGCATCGGCGCCTCGTTGTCGACCATGTAGTTGAGCAGTTGGATGGTGACTGGCCCCGTCTTGGCCGTCACGGTCACCGGCTCGCTGGTCGGCGCGACTTCGCCAAAGGCCGTCTCCAATTTCGAGCCGCCCGTCGAGCCAATCGTGCGAATCCATGCGCCCGAGTCCAGGTCGACCAGCGTCAGGCCCCATTGGTCTACGTCGCTTACTCCGGGCGTGAAACGCATTTTCAGCGTCTCCTTGCCGCACTGATAGCCATTGCTCGTTTCGGCCCCATCGGGAATGGGAATTACAAATCCTGCGGCGTGTCCGTCCTCGTCGGCGGCTACTTCCATGCGAAAGGAATCCATGCGTGCATCGAAGGGTGCAGGTTCCACGGTCACGTTCACTTCGACCGTAGAGTTTCCGTCTGGCACATGGAAGGTTGGCTCCGACTGCGGGCCGTGCTCGGTGGCAGTCTGCGAGGCGCAGCCCGCCAGAAGGATGCATACCACGACCCAAGACCGCACGCGGGTTGAGGGGCGTCCTGCCTGATAAGTCTCAGCCAGCTCCCCACACTTTTATCGCCAGTCACGCCGATTCCCTGTATGGACGGCGAAGGCCCGCGGATCGCCATCAATGGCTTTGGCCGCATCGGCCGACTGGTCACGCGTATCCTGCTTGCCGGTGACCAGCCCGTCGACCTGGTCGGCATCAATGATCCCACGGACAAGGCCACCATGGCGCACCTGTTTCGCTACGACAGTGTGCATGGGCGCTTCCGCGGCCATGTGGAGGAAACTGAGGACGGGCTGGTCCTCGATGGTGATCGCTTGCGGTTCTTCCACGAGACGGACCCCGGTGGCTTGTGGGGCGACCTACAGCCGGACCTGGTCGTGGAGGCCAGCGGCCACTTCACCAAGGATGCCCACCGGCATGTGGAAGCCGGCGCACCGCGGGTGCTGGTTACAGCCCCCGCCGAGGCGGACCTGATGGTGGTGCGGGGGGTCAACGACCAGCTCTACGACGCGGCCAAGCACCGCGTGGTGAGCAACGCCAGTTGTACCACCAATTGCCTGGCGCCGGTGCTCAAGGTGTTGGATGAGGCGTTCGGCGTGGAATCTGGCTTGATGACCACCGTCCACGCGGCCACGAACGACCAACGGGTCGCGGATGCGCCCCACAAGGACCTACGC
This sequence comes from Thermoplasmatota archaeon, assembly GCA_041638175.1. Lineage (GTDB taxonomy): Archaea > Thermoplasmatota > E2 > JACPAO01 > JAHFTW01 > JBFKXH01. Next base: position 8,656 of record JBFKXH010000034.1, on the reverse strand, counting down.
CGGGCCCGAGGGACGCTTGGGTCCATGATCCCGACCAGCACGGGTGCGGCACGCGCCATCGGCAAGATCCTGCCCCACTTGGATGGGAAGATCGATGGGCAAGCGGTACGGGTCCCGACCGAGGACGTCAGCCTGGTGGACCTGGTCGCAAAACTGGCCTTTGCGGCGGACCCGGCCGACGTGCTTGGCGCCTTTGAGGCGGCTGCCCAGGGGCCTTTGGCGGGCATCCTCCAAGTGGAGCATGACCCGCTCGTGTCCGTGGATTTCCTCGGAAACACCCACAGTGCCATCGTGGACGCGCCCGCATTGCAGGTCCATGGCGACCTGGTCAAGGTGTTGGCTTGGTACGACAATGAATGGGGCTACGCCACGCGGGTGGCAGAAATGGTGCATCGGATGGCCCCGTCCCGAGGGTAAAATAACCGGGTCCCTTGGCACCCCCAATGACCCCTGTGATCGTCGGCGCCTGCCGGACTCCGATCGGCAAATACCAAGGAGGCCTCTCCGGCCTGAAAGCCACCGACCTGGGGGCGATCGTGGTCCGTGAAGCGATCCAACGCGCCGGCATCGAAGCCGGTGCGGTCCAGGAGGTCATCCTGGGGAACGTGTTGCAAGCGGGCCTGGGGCAGAACCCTGCCCGCGCTGCCGCACTCGGGGGCGGCGTGCCGGACACGGTCCCGGCGTTCACGGTCAACAAGGTCTGTGGCAGTGCGCTGAAGGCCATCATGCTCGCAGCCCAGGCCATCAAGGCCGGCGACCGGGAGGTCATCGTGGCGGGCGGCATGGAATCCATGAGCAACGCCCCCCATATGCTGCTCGGCAGCCGCACCGGCATCCGCCTCGGAGACGGCAAACTGGTCGACCACATGATCCACGATGGTCTCTGGGACCACTACAACGGCTTCCACATGGGCGAGACGGGCGAGATCGTCGCGGAGCGCCACGATGTGACGCGGGAACAAAGCGATGCGCTGGCGGTGGCCAGCCATGCCAAGGCAGCGGCCGCCTGGGACTCCGGAGCATTCGACGCCGAAGTGGTCCCGGTCTCCGTCCCGCAGCGCAAGGGTGACCCCATCGTCGTCTCCCGCGACGAAGGCATCCGGGAAGGCACGACCGCAGAAGGGATCGCTGGCATGCGTCCTGCTTTCCGCAAGGATGGGCAGGTCACGGCGGCCAACGCCAGCCAACTCAGCGACGGCGCCAGCGCCGTGGTCGTCACGAGCAGGGAATTCGCAGAGGCCAACGGCCTGGAGATCCTGGCAGAGATCGAAGCGTATGATGCGTCCGGCACCAAGCCGGAATGGGTCATGGAAGCACCCATTGACAGTGTCAAGAACCTCTTTGCGGCCACCGGCCTGACCATCGAGGACATCGATCTGTTCGAGCACAACGAAGCCTTCGCGAGCGCCAGTTGTGCGGTCAAGGCAGGCATCGCCGTCCCGGACGAGAAGTTCAACGTGAACGGCGGCGCAGTGGCGCTGGGTCATCCGATCGGTGCCAGTGGTGCACGCGTGTTGGTGACGCTCATGTACGCGCTGAAGGCCCGAGGCGGTGGCCGGGGCCTCGCGACCCTGTGCCTGGGCGGTGGCAACGCCGTTTCCATGACGGTCAAGGTGTAATGCGCTGGGCATTGCTTGCCATCATCGTCGCCGTTTCCGTCGGATTGTTCTGGATCGGCCTGACCATCATCGCCAACGGTGGCACGTTGGGCATCGGTCTGGTCATCGCGGCGGTCCTTCTGTTCGTTGTGGGTTTTGCTAGCAGTTTCCCACAGGCCACCAGCCTGGCGCGCGACGATTGACGACATCGCGAACAAAACCTCTAAGTCATGGTTGCCCAAGGTTCTTCCATGGCCATGCGTGCATCGGTCGGAGGCTTGGTGGCGAGCGCTTTCTTGATCGTTTTGGGGATCACGTTCATGGCCGCCGGCGCCATGGAAAGCGGGACTGGGGCCATGTTCTCAATGGGGACCTTCGTGGTCGGCATCATCGGCGTCATCGCCTCCCTCGTCGCAGGCAGTTCCGGGGCGGGGGACGACCTCGAGGTCCGGCTTGCTGAATTGGACGAGCTGAAGGAGCGCGGCATCCTGACCGCCGCAGAACACAAGAAGAAGCGCGAAGCCATGATCGCCCATTGGGGCGAGTGACCCGCTTTAAGAAGCGCCCCGGAATCGACCGCCCATGGTCGAGAAGATCGGCGTCGTCGGCGCCGGCCAGATGGGCAATGGCATCGCACAGGTCGCCGCCGTGGCGGGATACACCGTCACCATGGTCGACATCAAGCAGGAATTCGTGGATGCTGGCTACGCCAACATCCAGGGTTCGCTCGGCAAGTTCGTCGCGAAGGACAGGTTGTCCCAGGCCGACATGGATGCGGCCATGGGTCGACTGAGCACCAGCACCGACAACGCCGCGCTCGCAGACTGTGACCTGGTCATCGAGGCCATCATCGAGAACGAAGCGATCAAATTGGATTTCTGGAAAGAGATGGACGGCATCGTCAAGCCATCTGCCATTTTTGCCAGCAACACGAGCAGCATCCCCATCACGAAGATGGCTGCGGCGACCAAGAGGCCCTCCCAGTTCATCGGTATGCACTTCATGAATCCCGTGCCGTTGATGAAACTCATCGAGGTCATCCGCGGGCACGAGACCAGCGATGCGGTGCACCAGACCATCCTCGACGTGGGCGCCAAGATGGGCAAGCAGTGCCATACGGCCCAAGATTATCCGGGATTCGTCGCCAACCGCATCCTTGCCCCGATGATCAACGAGGCCATCTTCGCGTTGCAGGAGGGCGTGGGTACCAAGGAAGACATCGACGCCATCATGAAACTGGGCATGAACCACCCCATGGGTCCGCTCACCCTGGCCGATTTCGTCGGCCTCGACACGCTGCTGGCCCTCTTGGATGTCATGCATCAAGGGTTCGGCGACCCCAAATACCGGGCCGCACCGCTTCTGCGCAAGTTGGTCCAGGCCGGACACTTGGGCCGCAAGACAGGTAGGGGCTTCTACGAGTACTGAGCGTGGCGACCGATCCCGCGCCGCACGCGCCCTTCTTTGAGCGCCTGCGCCGCCGCGGACGAGACCCTGCTCCCTTCAAGCGACCTGCCATCCGCGGCTGGGTCGCACTCGCGTTGGTCGCGTTGGTCCTCACCGCGATCTTGCCCTTGCTCGTGCCTGCCTCGCGCCCTTGGTTGGCGCGATCCACCCCTGCGCTGAGTCTGTTCTTCATGCTGGCTGCCGTCGGCTGGTGGCTTCGCATGGAACACCGCGCCTTCACCGTGGCTGCGGCGTTCACCTTGTTGCTGTATGGAGGTACGGCATGGATCCCCTTCGCCTACCAAGTGGATGATTTCACCATCATCGCCTTGATCTCCAGTTTCGGTGTGTTCGCTTTGGCAGGCTTCAACCTGGTCTTCATCTTGGAGGAGATGGTCTTCGATGCGCACCGGGAGCTGCACGTCTCGTACACGGCCTGGGCCTTCGCGCCGAGCCTGCTGGTACTGGGACTGGCCGTGGGTCTCGGTGTGACCCGGACCTTTGGTAACGTCCCGACGTTATGGATCACCTGTGTGGTCTGGAGCATCCTCATGCTCGCTTGGTGGACGTTCCGCGCGTTCAACACCGTCCACGGCAACCTGGTCCTGCGGGAACTGCATATGCTCCTGATCGGTACGGTCGCGGCCACCGGCCTGGTCGATGTGGTCCGCTTGGCCGGCAATGACGTCAGCGTCCTGCCGAGCGTCGTGATGTACGTCATCCTCGTAGGCACTTGGATCTACGTTTCGTACACCACGTTGCAGCGCACCCACTTCCTGCTACGGGCCGACAAAGCCGTGCCATGGCTGTGCATCCTGCTCTCAGCGTCGTTCGCGCTCCTGCAACACGCGTCTCTCCACTTCCAGGTCGAGGGTGCGTACGCGGTCACCAACCTCCTGCGATTGCGCGTCGCGTACCTGATCTTCGGCATGTGGGCCGGCCTCGGCTTCTACGTGATGCAATCCATGTGGCGCGTCCTGCGGGCGCTTCGCGATGACCGGTCGTTGGCCCCTCGCACCCGCATCGTGGCCGGCTCGCTGGCACGGTTGGCTGAGAGCCTGCTCGGGACGGAACGTCGCCTCGAGGGCGCTGCGGTCAGCCTGTACCATGGGATGGATCGCATCTTGCCAGGCAGACACCACGATGCCAGCCTACCGGCTTCGTGGGATGTGGGGCCGGAAGGGGTCGAGCGCGTCGAAGAGGAATGATCAGGCGTACCCAGCGGCCTGCGTCGGGAAGTAGCTGACTGTCCGTCCTTGGCGTACCGCTTCGATGAGCCTGGCTTCTTCCAGGCGCTTGACGTGCCAGTGGGCGACGCTGGCCTGGATGTCCATGGCTTCGCACAGGTCCTTCTGGATCGCGCCGGGGTTCTTGCTGATGAACTCGTGGACTTCCTTGGAGCGGTCGTTGTGGAGGACCGCGTAGGCGTCCTTCTGGTCGCGTCCGTAGCGGCCACCGTTCTCGAAGAAGTGGCGGCTGCGTCCCATGCGCTTGGAGACGATGAGGTGTTGCTGCTCCAGGAGGCGCAGGTGGTGGCTGACCGCGGTGCGGCTCAGGCCGGTCTCCTCGCACAGGTCCTGGAGGGTCACGCCAGGCTTGCTCATGATCTGCGCGTAGAGCGCCTCCCGCTTGGGGTGGCCCAGGACGGTGTCGCGCTCGAAGCGGGTGAACATGGGGCTGGCGTACGGCAGGAGGCGGCGCAGGTCGGAGCTCGATCCTGCGGCAGCCTGGCCTGCGCCGGCCAGTCCGGTGCTGCCGGCGAGCCAGAAGAGGACGCCGGCGGCCGCGGCCGTGGCGCCCAGCAGCATCAGGGGTTCGGTGTAGTCGGCGATCTCGTAGCCAGTGGTCGAGGGGGCCACCGGAGCATCCGGGGCCGGCTCGGTTTCTTCTTCGGCCGGCTCCTCGATGTTCGGCACGGCGTTCTGAGCCGTTTCCTTGATCGTGTTGACCTCAGCGAGGGTGGTGTCCAACAGGAGGCCCGCCTGCAGGGCGAGGCGGTCCGCTTCAGCTTGCAGCGCCGCGAGTGCGCCGCCGGCGGCACCACGCGCAGCCCGGATCTCCGGGGCCACTTCGTTGTGGTAGGCCTCTTCAGCGTCGTCCGTCGCGCTTTGCGCGTGGGCGTTGACCTCCGGGGCTTCGGGCAGCAGGTCAAGGAGGCCCAGATCCAGGCCTTCTCCAGCACTGGCGGCAGGCACCAGCGCCAAGGCGAGCAGGCAGGTCAGGGCGAGTCGGTTAGACAACACAGTCCCTCAGCCTCCTGTTTGCATATATAGCGAATGGTCGTTTCGTTGAATCCATCCGCCAGGAGTCAGCCCAAAGGCCTTTTCTTGGACCGACATGGCGGCGTCCATGCGGGTCGTCGTGACCGGAGCAGACAACGTCTATGGAAGCGCCATCGTGGACGCCTTGCTGGCCGCCGGCCATCAGGTCCGCGTGTTCGGCATGGCCACGGGGCCGTGGGATGGCGTACAGTACCATCCTGGCCATTTGGCAACGCTCGGCAGCATCGAACCGGTGCTGGCCGAACGCGAGGCCCTGGTCCATGCGGCCCCCATGGCAGAGCCGGGCAAGGACGCGCTGGCCCATGCCACCATGGTCCAACGCTCGACGCTCGGCTGCCGTTATGGGGCCGAACGCGAGCTCCTCGACCAGTTTGTCCTGTTGACGCCGGCGGCACCCGGACGGAAGTTCGCCAAGGCCCACGAAGCCGCCATCGCCACCGCGACCTCGGCGCACAAGGTCCAGGTCGATGTGGTCCATGCGGACGACCCGGCCACGGCTGCCACGCATGTCATGTCGTGCCTGCAGGCGGCCGACCACCCCGGACGGTATCCAGGCCGCGAGAACGACGCCCTGGCGGCCTGACATGGCCGGCTACAGCGGCACGCCGCTGTGGCAGAAGATCGGCGTCAGCGAAGGTGCCCGTGTCGCCCTTTTCGGGGCGCCCAAGCACTTGCCGAAGCTGATGAAAGGAGCGCCGCCCCACGACCACGTGCTGCAGGACGCCGACATCGTCTGGCTTTTTTGCACCGATCCGGCTTCCCTTGCGACCGGCTTGCCCGGCGCCATGGCAGCCTGCAAGGCGGGCGGCATGGTCTGGGTCAGTTGGCCCAAGAAGACCAGCGCCCTCCACGCCGGGCTTGATGAGCCTGCCATCCGGGCCGCCCTATCGGCCGACGGCTTCGTCGATGTCAAGGTCTGTACCGTGGACGATGACTGGTCGGGACTCAAGTTCGTGGAGCACCGCCCGTGAAGTTGGTCCTCGTCGACGGCTACGTGGACGAACCTTCCGCCTTCGGGGTCCCGCCCTACATTTCGCCTCACGCCCGCTATGCGGCAGGCGCTGCCATCGCCGCTGGCGCTGAGGTCGAATACCACACCATCGACAGTCTTCGGGCCAAGCCGCGCGAGCTGCAAGGCGATGCCTTGGCTGTCTTGGCTTCCTGCTCGGTGCCCGGCAAGTATCTGCGCGGCACCCCCATCACCCGGACCGAGACTTTGGACCTGTTTCGGCACTTCAAGGGGGAACGGGTGCTGTTCGGCGACAACGCGGCCTTCGGCTTCGCGGACCAAGGCGGTGGCCACGCGACGAGCCGGTACAGACTCGGGGACCACCTGGAACATCTGGCGACCCGGCACGGCGATGCGGTCATCCGAGACCTGCTTGAAGGCCGGACGGTCAGCAACCGGTTCCGTACCATGGATGAGTGGAACGAGCACGCCGTGCTCGGTGCACCTGTCGTGACACAGCATCCGGACATGAAACACGGCATCCTGATGGCGGAGATGGACACGTTCTACGGCTGCGTCCACTACGTGAGCGGAGGCTGTCACTTCTGTTCTGATGCCAAGACCAAGCCATGGTACCGGGACGAAGCACCCATCATCGCCGAGGCGCAAGCGCTCTACGAGGCGGGGGTCCGCCACTTCCGGATCGGCGGTCAGACGTGCTTCTGGACCTACAAGGCGATCGGCGTCGGGCAGACCGACGAGCCTCAGCCGAACGTTGCGGCCACCCAGCGGCTGTTGGCAGGCGTGCACGATGTGGCGCCGGAGCGAAAGGTCCTCCACATCGACAACGCCAACCCGGCGGTGCTGGCCACCTGGCCTGATGAATCGGCTGCCATCGCCCGATTGCTGGTCGAGCATGGCACCGACGGCAACATCGCAGCCTTCGGGCTGGAATCGGCCGACCCCGCGGTCAAGGAGGCCAACAATCTGAACTGCACGCCCGAGCAGGTCATGGAGGCCACCAAGATGCTCAACAAGGTCAGCGGCCACCGCGGGCCCAATGGGCTGCCCTGGCTCCTTCCCGGCATCAACCTCATCTACGGGCTGCCAGGGGAGACGAAGGAGACCTATCGGCTCAATTGGCAGTTTGTCCAGGACCTGCGCCGCAGCGGACTGCAGGTCCGCCGCATCCAGATCCGCCAGTTGTTGCCGATCCGCGGCCAGACCAAGACGATCGACCCCAAGCATATGGGCCTGTTCCGCAAGCAGAAGCAGGCCATTCGAGAGCAGATCGACCGGCCCGTGTTGCAAGAGGTGGCTCCGGCGGGAACACTGCTCAAGGACGTCTGGTTGGAGACGGTGGAGCCCGGGTTGACCCTGGGTCGCCAGATCGCAAGTTACGCGCTGCTCGTAGGCATTCCGTATGAGACCCAGGTCGACCGTTTCGTCGACGTGTTGGTCACGGACCACGGGTTTCGCTCGGTCACCGGGGTTCCGGTGCCGTTCCACGTGCCTTCGGCGAACCTCAAGCAATTGCAGTCTTTGCCCGGTGTCGGTAAGAAGCGGGCCGTTGCCATCAAGGCGGCGGCGCCCACGGACTTGGCTGGATTCCAGGTGGCGGTCGGGGACGAAGGGGTCGCGACCGCCTTGGCTCCGTTCCTTCGATTCTAATTTGACTGAAGATTCAAATCAGATTGCGGGTCTTGCACGGGCATGTGTCGAAAGATCGCGTTCGTTGCATGCCTGTTCTTGATCCCTGCCGTGGCGGCCGACCCGGACCAGGATGCTGGTAGGACCGTGTGCAATAACGAGGATTTCCCAGAGGACATCTGGATCTCGCCTGGGGGCTTCGGCGTCGGCGTCGATACAGACCTGACCGGCCAAGGATTCATCGTCTGTGTCGGCACCGGGGAACCCCCCATCGTCAACATCGGCGTCGGCTTCGACTACGACCCCCCCATGTACGGCACGGGCATCGTGATCGAGGTGCTCATCTGTCACGAACAGGAGGTGCCCTGCGATCGGGCCCTGGATGACACGGGCTACTACCACTGTGGGGGCCTCCGTTACCACATCGTGATCGATGGCAATGGATACGACGACCCATGCCTCGGGTAAAGGGCGAAGACTTCATGTAGGGCGGCCAAGTCGACGGGCTCCATGGCCAAGAAGAACGAGGGCCCGGGCATCCAATCTGCTGCAGGTCTCATCCGCTATTTTGACGCGGAGGAGAAGAGCAGTTTCAAGATCGCCCCCTCGGCGGTCTTGGTGTTTGCGGCCATTGTGGGCCTAGGCGTCATCTTGATGTCTGTGTTCTGGGAATACTAGGTATGGACCAGGCCCGTGCCCCTGGGGGCCGGATCGCGATCGTCGGCATCGTC
>JBFKXH010000033.1:0-9947 GCA_041638175.1 Thermoplasmatota archaeon | reverse complement strand
GGCGGCCCATGCAGCCTCGAATGGAACGTGTTCCACCCAGAATCGGTCACCGTCGATCCGCGCGCGCCGGCAGCCGCTGCCGCCTACCTGACGAAAGTGACCATCGAAGACGTCCTTCGCCTCGGGCCCTTCGTCGCCGCATTCATCGGCCTGAGCCTGTTCATCGCGTTCCGGAGGGTGGGGATCGTCGCTGCCATGCTCCTTCCCATGGGTTTGGCGGGGATCGGGGTCCTCGGCGTGTTCGGGTTCATCCAACTGCCCATCCACTCGGTCAGCCTGCTCGTGTTCCCGATCCTGATGGGGAACGGCATCGATTTTGCCATCCACATGGCCAGCAGCTACAATCGAGCCCGCAGTGACGGCAAAGACCTCGAGGAAGCGGCGTTCATCGCGGGCCAGACGGCCGGCACGCCGCTCTTCATCGCGACCATGACGACCCTTGCCGGCATGCTGCTCCTCGTCTTCGCGCCCAACCAGCTGCTCACCCAACTCGGGTTGGCCATCCTCTTGGGCATGGTGCTGTTGTTGGCTGTCAGCTTGACCGCGCTACCCGCAGCGCTGGCTTTCACCAAGCCAGCACCCTTGACCAAGACCGCGCTTGGTCGGGTCTTGGAGCACAATGCCCGCTTCTGGAACCGAAACCGAGCCATGGGCATCGGGCTCGTCGTGGTCATTGCCGGAGCAAGCATCTTCGCGGCCGGTGGCTTCGGCGGCAAGTCCCTGGACACCCTCATCCTCGGTACGCCGGCTGCCTACTACCCCGAAGGCGACGAGCAGCGCAACGACTTCGAACACACCAACGAGGTCTTCTTCAAAGGCAAAGAAGACCTGGTGACCAATTCCTTGGTCATCAGGGGCGACGTCTCGACGCCGGAGGCCATGGAAGTGTTGCGCCGCCTTGAACAGGAGATCCCCAAGCTGGATTTCGTCCAGGCAGAGTCGGCCGTGAGCATCCACTTCGCCCTGGTATCCTGGATCCAGGTCCGCGGCGGGACCGCTGGTGCGCCAGGGGTCATCGCCCAAGAGACCGCCCAGCCAGGCAGTACGTTCCCTGACACCCAAGAGGAGATCAAGTTCCTGCTGGACGAAATGTTCGCCACCCCATTGGCGACCTATGCCACGTTCTTCATCGCCCACCCGGACTACCAGATCAGCAACATGCTGGTCGAGATCAAGCAAGCCAACGACTTCGATCAATTGGAGAAAGACTGGAACCGCCTGCTTGCCACGGTCGACAACGTGATGGCCGAAGTCCCCGGCCATGGCCTGCAGATCCATGTGGCCGGCGGGACGAGCCTTGGCTACCTGTTTGCGAAGGAAGAACTCCCGTACATCCAGGTGGCCAGCTTCGTCGGCCTGGGCTTGACAGGGTTGCTGGTCCTGGCCATCCGGCGCAGCCCGCGCGATGCCATCACCGTGGCCGCCGTGGTCGGCATGAGCGGCCTCGCTTGGCTTGGCATGTTGGCCATGCTCGACATCCCGCTGAGCGTCAGCCTGGTGGTGCCGGTGGTGATGATCGCAGCCATCGGAAGTGACTACGCCCTGCATTTACGATACAGCCTCAAGGCCGACGGCCATGAAGCCTGGAGCGTCGTGGGGCGCGCGGTCTTCTTCAGCGCCATCACCGACCTCGGCGCCTTCGCCATCTTCACGCAGATGCGTTACGGCATCTTGGCAGGCGCGACGTTGGCGACGGTCGCGGCACTTGCCGCTTGTCTTCTCATGACACTCATTCTGGTGCCGTCGCTTGCGGCGCGCCACGAGATCCCGGAGGTGAACCATGCTGGCTGAGACCGAACATTGGACCGACATGCCTGCCCACGAACTGCTTACGCCCCGCGACGAGGCGCCCCTCATCGAGACGCGCGTCAGCAAGGTCATGGCGGTGTCCATGAAGGAGGCGTTCGACCATTTCTTTGGTAGTCAGCCCGAACTACGGCTCGACCTGCACAAAGACCACGTCAAGGCCTACCACATCCACCACGAGACCGAAGACACCCTCGAGTACGAGTATGTCTTTGAAGCGTACGGGACCCGCAACTGGGGCCGCGCGGCTGAGGTCGCGACGCGCCCCCACCGCATCGACGTGGAAGTCAAGGATGGCCCACTCATGGGGCAGACCGTCACGACACTCTTCGAGGAGGTCGACGGCGGCACCCAGGTCACCCAGATCAACCGGGTCTGGCCCGGCGACGCCGACCTGACGGTCAAACTCATGGGCAAGAAACTCAAGAGCCAACTGACGGCCCTTGCGGGCGTCCACTTGGAACAACACCGCGTGGACATGGAGACCGACGGGCAGGAGCGCTTCCAAGACCGCTTCAGCAAGGAACACCAGGCGGAGGTCGCCAAGAAGACCGCCCATCCGGTCAAGGATTTCTTGGCGACCACGCGGGCGGTCACACTGCCGATCATCGTGCTGCCATTGGTCGCCGCAGCGGCCATCGCGTCGGGCCAAGGCACCTACGCGTGGACCAGCCTGTTGGCCACGCTGCTCGGTGGCGGCGCGGCGCTCCTGGGCGCCAACGTACTCAACGACCTCTATGATTTCAAGGGCGGCGCCGACCAGTCGGCCCGCACCGTCCCGGGCCAGATCGAGACCGGCAGCGGCGCATTCGTGGAAGGTCGTTGGAGCCTCAAGAAAGGCTGGGGCGTGACCGCCCTGTTGTTCTCGATCGCGGCGCTCAGCGGTGCATGGCTGGCATGGACGGTCACCATCGATGTGGTCCTATGGGCCCTCTTGGGGGCTTTCATCGCGTACCAATACATCGCGCCCCCGCTTGCTCTGGCCTACAAGGGCCGAGGGCTTGGGGAAGCAGCGATCTTCGTGGCGTTCGGCCTCACACCGGTGGCTGGCGGGGTCCTGGCCCACGGCGGCAGCCTTGACGCCCAGACACTTTGGATTGGCAGCCTGTTCGGGATGACGGCTGTGTTGGTCCTGTACCATCACCACTTCCTGCACTGGCAGGCCGACAAGTTGGCCGGCAAAGGCAGCCCCATCGCGATGCTTGGCCCCCAATGGGGTGCCGCCGTCGGCACGCTCCTCGTCGTGGCGACCAGCCTGCTTGTGAGTCTGGCCGTCTTTGCAGGACACTTGCCCCTGTGGGGCCTGATCGCCGCAGGCACGCCCCTGTTGCTGGTCAATCCGCAGCGTAAGGTCGCCATGGGAGACGTCGGAACACCGGCGCGCGTCCGGGTGGCGACGGCAGCGTTCTTCGTGATGATCTTGACCAACCTGACGTTGGCCATCACGTTGTGGCAGTAGCGCGTGCTTGACGGCGAGCCCGGACCCATGGCACGATCCAGGCCCCGAAGGCGCTCACGAGGGCCGCGATCATGGCGTACATGGGTGCCTCGGCCGGGGTCCAATCCATGTGGTCGGCCGCGTTCGCATACGCCTGGGCACCACTGGTGTAGAGTCCCAAGGCGGCCGCGCCGGCGACCGGGCCGACGATGGCGGCGGCCGTCCGCGCGACCGGCAGCGGCCATGCTGCGCGACGACCCTCCAGTACGACCCAGGCGATCATCGCCGCCAAGCTGACATACCACAGGGCGACCCCGGTCTTGATCTCATAGATGCCGGGCATGCCAGCTTCCTCGCTACCAGACCAGCTGCCAGCCTCCAGGCCCGGTTCATGACGGATGTAGAAGGTCTGCGTGAGACTTTCTTCATCGTTTGAGAAGGTACCCTGGGGCAGGATGCCCAAAAGCGCCAGCATCACGGACGCCGTCAAGATGAGCGCGATGCGCGTCTGGTCGACCATGGCAGGGAATGCCAAACGCGGTGCATAAGTCCGCCGCCCCCAACCCTTTTTCCCCTCCTGTGGCCCTGCCCGCAGGATGATCGATGCCATCGGCCGTGCCAACATGGACTACATGGTCCGGCTGGCCAATGACCCGGCCTGGGCGCGCAACGAGTTGGAAGCCATCTCACGCTACTGCGCGGAGAACGGTGCGGTGTACGGCGACAAGCCGGTCCCGGTCCCGGTGAAGCCCCAGTTCATCAGCCCTCGGCAACGTCAGATCCTCGAGCGAGGACTCGGTTCCATCCACGCTGCACTGGAGAAATTCATCCTCCATTGGCTCGAGACCCCCGCCCTGCAGGACATGTGGGGCGTCACGCCGGACGAGCTGGAACTCTACAAGATCGACCCGGGGTACAACGGCGCGATCCAAGTGGCGCGCTTCGACGCGTTCTTGACGGATCACGACCTGAAGTTCTTGGAATTCAATTGCGACAGCCCGGGAGGCACCGGGTACGCAGACGTCATCCATGCGGCCTTCCTCGAGATGTTCGACCGCAATGACATGGGCGGGCGCTACCACGTCAGCAACCGCCAGCGCATGATGCACCTGGCTGAGACCTTGTCCGCAGCGTACCGGCAATGGCAGGGCGACCACCCGGACCATCCGGAACGCCCCTTCATCGTCGTCAGCGACTGGCACGACGTGGGCAGTCGGCCAGACATTGACATCACCCTGCGTCATTTGAACGAAGCAGGGTTGGACACGGTTTTTGCCGATCCACGTGACCTGGAGCTTCGGCAAGATGGCCTCTATTATGACGACCGGCGCATCGACATGGTGTACAAGCGGGTCATTGTCAAGGAACTCGTCGAGGAGCCGGCGGCTGCCGCCCTCACCCAGGCCTACAAAGCAGGCCAGATCTGCATGGTCAATTCACCGCGCAGCGTCATCGTCGGCAACAAGAAGATCCTCGCCGCCATTCGCCACCCCGACGTGATGGCCAAGTTCAGCCCCGAAGAACGGACCGCGATCCAGCAATGCGTTCCCTGGACCGAGGTCTTCCGAGACGGCAAAGCCGAGTGCATGGGGTTCACGGTCTACTTGCCAGATTTCGTTCGCGACAACCGGGACAAGCTTGTGCTCAAGGCAGCCCAGAGCTACGGTGGAAAGGACGTGCTGCTCGGCTTCGAGACCAGCCAAGAGGAATGGGAACAATGCATGGACCGCGTCATCGACCAAGAGACCTGGATCGTGCAGCGGCTCGTGGAGATCCCGAAGGAACTGTTCCCGACGGTCGACGGTGACGAGGTCAAGATGGATCTCATGAACGTCAACATCAACCCGCTTGCGTTCGGCGGCAAGTACGCAGGAAGCTACAGCCGGATCAGCAAGAAGAACGTCATCAACGTCAGCTACGGTGGCGGAATGACCGCGGCCATGACCATCGAGCCCCGCGAGGGTGCTTTCGAATGAAGACCGTCGGGCGCAACGTCGGGGCAGGGTTCGGGCCAAGCCGGGATGGACCGCCACGCGCTGAGATCCCAGTGCAGACGGGCGGCCTCTATCCGCGCGATTACCGGCGCCGACTCCGGGAAGCACCCGGGCCGTTCCAGGAGGTCAGCGAATTCGATTCGACGACCGTCACCTACGATGGCTCGACGCCCATCCTGGGCACGGCCTTGCACTACCACCATGCCATCCGCGCCGACCTACAGCCCAAGTTGGCGCTCCCGGCCAAGGCTCGCTACTACGAGGAAGACCCGGAGACGCACCGGTTCATCGGCCCATTGCTCCACTGTCTGACGCCCAACCAGAGCCGCTACGAGCTGGACCTCAACCGTCCGCCAGACACCACCATCTACTCCGAACCTAGTCTGGCGTGGGGACAGCAGGTCTGGGAAGCACCGCTTGATCAATTCGAGCGCGAATTCAGCCTGGAAAAATGGTACGAATTCCATACCATGATGGATTGCGCGGTGGAGCACGCCATCGACCGTCATGGGTACGCGATCGTGCTCGATTTCCATTCCTACAATTACCAGCGCAAGGGCCCCACGGACTGGCGCACGGACGACAAGCCGGTCATCAACCTGGGGACCCGCCACCTGCAGGTGGATCCGGCCCGCCGCCAGATCGTGGATGATTTCATGGCGGATCTTCGCCAACACACGGTACAAGGCGAAGCGGCGATGATCCAAGAGAATGGCGTCTTCTACGGCGGCTACCTCAACCGTCGGCTGAGCCACCTCTTCGGGCCTAGGGTCATCACCCTGAGCGTGGAGTACAAGAAGGTGTACATGGACGAGAACACGGGCGAGATCTACGAAGACATCCTCCAGGATCTGGTCGACCAGATGGACGAGACCCTACGCGCCATGGGTGACCGCCTCGGCGCGCCCATGCGTGAGCGATCCCGGACCCCCGCTTAGCAGGTCCGCGGTCGAACATAGTCGACCATGTCGTTGGCAGCGTCTGCCTCATCGACCAGGGCCACGACGCCCAAGTGATAATCCACATTCTCGATGACGCCGTCTGCCGGGAAGACGACGGAGAACGTGTACGTGCCGTTGAACGCATACCCTTCGCCGAACACTTGGCGCACGAAGGTCTCGCCACGTTCGATCTCCGCACTCCGCGGCATGGGCTCGCCGCTCGTGGTGAACGCGAAATCGAATTCATGCAGCGCATCCGACCATGTCAATTCCACCATGACGGCCCGGTGCCCCCTGACCTTGAGGACGCCGTCGCCGTCGCTGCATCCTTGGGACGTGAAGCTGATGTTGCTGCCGCCGCTCGTCTGGCGCACGGTCGTCCCGGAGTTGCCGTTGATGAACGCGATGGTATTGTTGATCGGCGTGGTCGGGTCCCCGGCCAACAGGTCTTCGCCGCGGGCATCACCGATGGAGGGGTCGCTGCCATCGGCACACCCGGCCAAGGCCACGAGGACAAGCATGAGGGCGGTTCGCATCGAGCCGCCCACCTCCGATCGGCTGAAACCTTTTCGCGTCCTGATGCCACAACAGTCAAGAAGCCACCACCGACGTGGCAAGCTATGCGCGGGGTTTTCCTGTTCCTTCTATGCGCCCTGTTTGCGGGCTGCGCAGACACCCAAGACGACACCGAGCCGTCCATCGAGGCGCCGGTCGAAGCCCAGTACGAAGACCCAGACACAGGCTTCCAGGTCGATCGGCCCAGTCTGCCACGCGAGCCACCGGCGGCAGGGGAGCGCAACTTCGATGAGCCGCCGCAGTGGCGCCTGGGTGAATGGTGGACCTACCGCATCACCGATCATTTCGAAGGCAACACGTACGATGTGACGCGCGTCGTGGCCGGGACCGAACACGGAAACTACCTCGTCGGGTTCCCCGAGGACGCATTCAGCAACGACGTCATGATCCTCCACGTCCCGGGCTACGGGGACATCAAGGCGGATGACCTGAGCTACGATGCCCACGACGTCCCCTACGCACCGGTCCAGTGGCCGCTGGTCGAAGGCGAATCCTGGATGACGTCCTTCGAGGCCCTCGACAACGTGCTGACCTTCGTGGTCGAGAAGGTGGACGAAGACAACGGGACCGCCCTGTTGACCGCCGCCGGTGGCCAAGGCGCAGGGACGTTCATCTACGATGTGGAGATGGGCGAGATCAGCCGATGGATCAGTCCCGGCTACGCCGACTACGAGATCGTAGACCACGGCTACAACTACACCGGCCTGGTCCGCGTTCCCCACGACCACGACCTCATCTTCTACCACGGACGCTACGTGGGTCTCGGCGACCTGAGCGAACAGACCTTGCCCCCCACCTTGGTCGCGCCGATCGAGACCATCACGATCGAGGAAGGCTACGACCGGACCAGCTTCGCGCTCATCCTGTTTGACAAGATCCTCAGCCAGCAAGCGGGCGCCAACGCGATCCCGACCCCGACCGGATACTATTCGGTCAAGGTCACCGCGCCCGACGGCACAGTCTACGAAGAGACGCTGCAGCCTGGCGACACAGGTTCCGTCAACATCGCCGGATTCGGACACGATGACCCCACGGGCGACTGGCAACTGGAGGTCATCGCTGGCGGCGAAGGCGCCGCCATGATCGAAGGCATCGGCTACCACTCCATCGACATCGAACTACCCAGCGGATGCGTGCTGGCAAGTCAGAACGCCAACCACCACCAGACCCTCTGCGACGCCTAAAGCGACAGCAGGACCTTGCCGATGTTCTTGCGGTCGTGCAGGTGCTGATGGGCTGCGGCGACCTCCTCGATGGGGAACACCGCATCGATTCGCGGCTTGCCATAGGTGCCGGCCACCATGCCGGTCATCAACCGCTCGGCCGCGGGCCTCAGATCCTGTCCTGCATCCCACAGGCGAAGCAGGTTGAGTCCCATCAGGGCTTTGCTGTGCATCATCAAAGGAATCGCGCTCATGCGCATTTCGCGAAGCGTCCGGATCCCACGGCGAAGGCTCCGCCGTGCCGACGTGGTCTGACTGGCACCGTACGCGATGACCCGCCCCCCGGGGCGGATGCAACGCAGGGATTCCTTCAGGTGGGCGCCCCCGACGGGGTCAAGCACCACGTCCATGGAATCCGCCCCGACCTCCTCCAGCCATGGTCCTGCCATGTAGTCGATGGCCGTCACGCCCAGTCCTGCCAAATGGGCTTGCTTCTCGGGCCCGCCGGCCGTCGCGTACACCTCGCATCCGGCCTCCTTGGCGATCGCGATGGCGGCCAACCCGACACCACCGGCGCCCCCGTGCACCAGGACCTTCTCGCCACGACGGACGCGGGCTGATTCGTGCAGGGCCGCCCAGGCGGTCAACCATTGGACCGGGAAGGCCGCCGCTTCGTCAAGACCGATGCTCCGCGGGACCTTGAACAGGGAGTCCGCCGGCACATTGACATGGCTTGCATAGCCGCCGAACCGCGTGGCGGCCGCGACCCGCTGACCGACCTTGAACCCCTTGACACCCGATCCGATGGCCGCGATGCGACCGGAGATCTCGTAGCCAGGGACGAAAGGCAGGGGCGGCGCGTCCTTGTAGAAGCCGATCCGCATCACCAAGTCAGCAAAATTGACGCCCGCAAAAGCGACCGCCACCTGCACCTCACCCGGTCCTGGGTCCTTCGGATTGAAGCCTTCGACCGCTAGGACGGAAGGTACGCCGTGGCGGCGCAGCATGACGTGACGGGCCACGGATCGACAATGGGCGGCCCTCCTAAGTGTGTCTGGAAGCTTTTGAGTGGCGGACCGTTCCCTCGTCCATGCGGATGTGGTGTCTGGTGGCGTGCTTGGCCATGGCCGGTTGTACGACGAGCGAGCCGGCCGAGCCCGAGCCGCCCAAGCAGCCGAGTGTACGATTGGATCCGCTGGCCGAGGGCACCGTATCGTTCGATGCCCTGCAGTGGGAGAGCGAGGCGATGCTTGCCATGGGAGAAGGTGGGACCTACCCGGTCCAGATGTGGGGCAGCATGCATGTGCCGCAGATCCAAGATCCGGCGCCGGTCGTCATCATCATGCATGGCCGTCATGCCACCTGTTCGTACGCGGGAATGGAAAGGCTAGGCCCGGTGTGCCCGGATGCGCCGCCGGCGTCTCGACCGGTGGAGAACGCCTTGGGCTACGAATACCTGGGCGCGGCCCTGGCGGCCCACGGGTTGTTCGTCATTTCCGTGAACGCCAACAACGTCAATGACCTTGACAACCAGTGGGCCTTGACCGGCGATGATTACGGTGCCTCGGCGCGCGCCGAGATCATTGCGCATACGGTCCGAGAGCTTGGACGGGCCGACCGCGGCGAGGCTGTCGACGGTTGGCCGGACCTTGCCGGTCGACTCGCACTGGACCGCGTGGGCCTGATGGGGCATTCGCGGGGTGGCGAAGGGGTCATGGCCGCGACCAGCCAAGATCTGGACCTGGGTGGTGCTCGGCTGCGCGCCGTGTTCGCGCTGGCACCCACGGACTTTGCGCGATGGCAGTTCTCCGAGGTGGCGTTCGCCACGTTGCTTCCCTATTGCGATGGGGACGTCTCCAACCTCCAGGGCGCGTGGGCCTACGACGACAACCGCCATGGGCTCCATGACGGGTTCCACCAGTTCGTGGCCCTGGGGGCCAACCACAATTACTACAACACCGTATGGACCAACGACGATTTCGGAGATCGAGGCGACCCGTGGTGTGACGCCAGCGCCGCCACCACGGGG
>JBFKXH010000032.1:0-10104 GCA_041638175.1 Thermoplasmatota archaeon | reverse complement strand
GCCATCGTCAATCCATAGGCGCCGAATGCCAGACCGACCATGGTCCCCGTGGTGGGAAAGACGTGCAAGAAATGCCACTTGAAATTGGGCAGGACCAGGCTCAATCCGAAGACGCGGCTGAACACCAGAAGCGCGGCGGTGCCCACCAACCCGGCCTCCCGCTTTGTCCAGCTCACAGCCATCCGAGTCTGCTACGCTTGGAAAGCCCTACGCTTTGCGGACCATCACGCGGATCGCATCCGGCCCGGCCTCGACGCGAAAGACCCTGGCGAGCAGACGCGCAGTGAACCCCCCGATGTGCCGGCTCTCGGTCCCCGGAATGAACGGGATCCACGAGCGGAAGCCCACGGCGCGATAGAACGGGCTGACATCCGGCTCCCGGCGGTAGGCGCCAAGGACCAGACGCTTTCCCCCCATGCGTCTGGCCTCCCGTGCGACTTCCATGATGAGCTTCCGCCCGGTGCCGTTCCTGCGCTGGACGTCATCTACGTAGATCCCCCCCACCTGGACGAAGCCAGCACCACGTTTCTGCAAGGTCGCTGAAGCGACCAACCGGTCGCCATCCCGCAGGCCAAGGTACACCTTCTCGTCGGCGTGCGCCATGGGCTCCAAGACGTTCGGGTGTGGGTGGGCCGCGAACCAAGCCGAGGCTTCCTCTTGATCGAGGAGGCACGGCTCCAAGGTCATTCCGTCAGGTACCAAGGATCGTCGGCGACCTCGCCGAGCCACGTCGCCACAGGGACGCCGCCCTTGTATCCGATCACCGACTCGGCGGTGGGGGTCTCCGGGTAGTGCGCCACAAGGGTCCATGGGTAGCCTTCGCGTCCCTCTTGGACCTCGCAGCTGCCCGCCTCCTTGCCATCGACGAATGCCTTGCAGGAGGTGGGTTCCGGCGCCTTGGCATCCATCGGGCCCAGGTAGATACTATGGCTGCCGCTGTGCGTCACGGAGAAGCCGTATGCCTCGAGCTGGTAGTCGGCGACGTCCGCCGAGCAGCCGGTCAAGCAGAACGCGGCAACAGCCGCCAGGATCCACGCTCGCATGGCGGGTCATGGGAACAAGCCCATCTTGAGCCTGTCGAGAGTACCCCCTGGAGGAAAGGTAGCGGGCTGCACCGCCAGACCCTGCGGGGCCTGGACCCCGCGGCCCGTCGCGCTTCGACGGGCCATAGTCCCCCCTGGAGGAAAGGTAGCGGGCTGCACCGGGTTCGAACCGGCGACCGTCGGATTAAGAGTCCGATGCTCTACCTGACTAAGCTAGCAGCCCAAGTGGCCACCAGAGGGGCAAGAGCCGCCGACACAGGTCTCCTATTTGAGGCGTGCGCTCACCGCTTCGCCTGCCAGGTCTGATCGAACCATTCCTGTACATCGGGATCTGTGAACCGCGGGTTGACCGGAAACCGGTCGTTCGGATGAGCGAACCGGGGGTTCTCGGGATGCAACGCATACACCACGGCCCGGTCGCTCGGATGAGGTCTGCGGCCCGCCAGACTCAGGATGGCTGGCAAGAGCGTCAGGCTGACCACGAAGGCACAGGCGACCACAATGGCGGCCACCCGGCCGAAGTCGCGCAACGGCAGAAGGCTGCTGAAGCCCAACACACTGAATGCGAACACGGTCGTGATGGTCGCGGCCAGGACCGGCTTGCCGACGCTCTCGATGGCATGCTGTGCAGCCATCTGGCTACTGTCTCCGGCGCCCCGGCGTTCCCGGTAATGGGCCATCACATGGATGCTGAAATCTACGCCCACTCCGATCATCATGGCGGTCATGACGGCCGTGATGGGATTGAGCGGGATGCCGGTCAGCCCTTGGATTCCGAGCTGCCAGATGATGGTGATCGCCAAAGGCAGGAAGGCCAACGCGCCGAAACCGACGTGTCGGAAGACCATGAGCAACACCAGGACGACCAGCCCCAGGGCGATGCCCGTGCTGGTGGCGATGTTGGGCAAGAACTGGGCGTCGGATTCCCGTTGGATGCGGTCTTGCCCGGTCAAGCGGGCGTCCAAGACGGTGGACGCCTCCATCGCTTCCAGGGCATCCAACACTTGGTCGCCTTCTTCGAAACGATAACCGACATTGACCAGCCACCAGTCCTCGGTCGCCAATCCTTCCGTCGGGGGGCTGACGAGGGGTCCGTCTGGCTGGCCGGCGCGTTCCAATCGATGGATGGGGCCATCGACGAAGCCGACGCCAGGGATGTTCTCCAGGTCTTGCTCGAAGTCGGCCAAGGTGGCGCGGTCGCCGGCGGAGATCAGGAATGAAGCGAAGGTCTGTCCTCCGAACCGGTCCTGCACCATGTTCAGGTCGGCCACCGGAGGCTCGGAGTCATCAGGAACAAACTCGAGATCCGGCGTGACGTCCAAGAGCGCCGCGGAGGCCCCGAGCAGTGCCGTCACGCCACCGATGATGGCGATCGTCGTCCAGGGTCGGTGCGGTACAAACCTTGCCAGGGGTTCGAGCACGCCGGCAAGGGGTTGATGTGGCGGGCGGCGCTTGCGTTTGGTCAATCGATAGAGCGCTGGCATCAGAATGAAGCCGAGCAGGAACGCATACAGGGCGCCGGCACCGATCAGGAGGCCCCAGATACGGATCTGGGGTAGACTGCTTGCCAAGAACGATCCAAATCCGATCAGCGTCGTGATGGCGGTGAAGAAGACGGGCAATCCGATGCTCTTGCCGGTCCCGCCAAAGCGGGTCGGCAGGTCGCCTGCGGGGTCTTGTTCCCGATACACATACACGATGTGCAGCATGTAATCGATGCCCAGGCCAAGGAGCAAGGGCATCACGATGAAGCTCGGAGGGGCCATGGGCAATCCGGCCCATGCGACCGTCCCGTACGCCATCACGATGGCCACGAGCACTGTCACGAGGGGCACGACCACATCCTGGGGGCGGCGGAAAAGAAGCGACAAGACGAGGATGACGACGCCGAGGGAAAGGGGCATCAGGATGCCTACGTCGGCGCCGGCGTCTTCGTTCTGCAGACGCTCGATGAAGAGGAACCCGGCCGCCCGCAGGTCGGCATCCGCCGTCGACGCATCGGCTGCGGCATCCAGCAAATCGGTGACTTCCACCACGTCGAGGGGCAGAGAAAGTTCGATCCGGACCAGCAGCGCGTCGTCGACGGCCAGTCCTTCAGCCCGGCCGCTTTGGATGAGGGATGAGGCCGCTTCGCGGATCGATTCATCGGATGCCTGGTCGAGCGGGCCCACTTGCTGCTCCAGCAGAGAAGGGAGCCCTTGCGCCTCGATGATCGCATCGGATGCCTGCAGGCGCTCGATGTCTTGGGCTACGGCCCGCAGGAGGTCAGGGTCGGTGGGGTCGTCGACCAAGTACAGGAAGAAGGCCGGCTCTGACTCGCCCCAGATGTCCTGGATCTGGTGCAGCGTATCCAAGGCCTCCAGGTTGTCCGGCACGAAGAGCTCGGAAATGCGCCCTTCTTCGGCTTGCGCCATGCCTGCGCCCAGCCCGGCTGCCGTCAGCAACACCAGCGGGATCACCCATGCAGGGTGGCGGGCGGACCAGCTGGCCATGGCGGCGAACGGGTTCATGTGCGCGCGACAAAGGCCCCCTTCTTAGGGGCGCCGGCGTGGGCGGTCAGCAATGCATCCGGGTCTCGATGAAGCCCGACCCGGCATGAAGGGAACCCTGGTGCAGGCAGTCTCCGTCGCGGATCGTCAATCGATACGAGCAACCCGACTTGTAGGTCCCCGTGGACCACATGCCGCGCTCATCCGTGGTCGTGTCCTGGGCGGTCGCACCCACGGCGACCACCGCCCCTTCCACAGGCCCGTCCTCGGAATCGGTGACCCGGCCGGAAACATGCACGGGGTCCCGTGAGGCGTCGTCCCGGCACGTGATCAAGCCGGGATCAGCGGCCAAATCGTTCACGCACCCGGCAAGCGGTATGAGGAGCAACAGAGCCCAGCGCATCGGCTGAACACCTGGGGCCATGCATGTAAACGCTGGGGAGTCTCCGGGCGGTCACCTGCAGGGGGGAATCATGCCGCTGGGATCATGGCGACGTCCGGAGCACCATGGGCGATCGCCCAAGCCAGTGCGGTGTCGATCCGCATCATCCCCTCGGACGGAGGTTCCGATTCCGGATCCCGGGCCATTTTCGCCGTGATCAGCCAGTTGGTCATGCCGAACAATCCTCCCTCCAATGTCAGTGCCGGGCCGCCGGAATCCCCAGAGAGGCCGTAGCCGACCTCTCCGAGCACGTACCATTCTCCGACTTCGATGACCACGCCATGCCGGACATCGGCTTCGTCGCCAGCGACGTTGCGCAGTGGCCGTTGGGGAGAGCGGCCAAAGAGGACGTAGGGGTCGCCAACGGCCGGTACATTGAGCCCGGCGGGGCCGCCGATCACGGGGATGCTCGGATGCGACAGCGCGACCAATTCGGGCGGCAAGGCCAGCAGGGCAAAATCGTTCCAACAGTCAGGGCCATCACCGAGGGGGCGGCTCAGGCAAAGCTCCTCGAATTCTTCTCTCGTGGTGTTCATGGCCGTGAAGCTGGAGTATGTGACAATCGCTTGCCCCAGGTCGTCTTGCGAGTGGCCCTGGATCACTTCTGTGCCTCCTTCGCCTTTGACACAGTGGGCCGCGGTGCTCGCGTAAACTTGGCCTTCAAGCTGGTAAAACGCATTGAGCGTGCAAGAGCCGCCTTCATTGAGTTCGTGTTCTGTGACCCAATAGCTTACCCGGATCCGCTCTCCGGGGCGGATCAAGGCGTCCTCGGCGGTGGCGAACAAGGGGGCCCCCGCGCGGGGACGTTGCTCGGCGTCATCGCCTTGGCCGTCAGGGTCAGGACTGCTCGGGCCTGGGCTTGCGCAACCTGCGAGCAGGATCACAAGGAGCACCCATGGGCGCATCTACTCCTCTTCGTCGCCAGGTCCGTGCTCGGCCTTGATGTCCGCCATCTGGTCCTCATCATCGAAGACCTTGATGCATTCAGGTTCGACGGCATCGGTGACGTAGACACTTTTGCCGGCGCGGAAGATGAAATCCCCGTTGTGGTTGCTCTTGGCCACGTCCACTTCCAAGATGATCGGTTCGCGCATGTGAACGCGTCCGGCGCTGTAGGCCTTCTCCGGCGTGGCGCTCAGGTGGATCATGTTGCGGTCGTGGGGGCGCAGGCCCGTGTCCAAGACCATCTCCAGCTCTTCCTCCGCGACGGGGAAGTAGAGGGTGTCGCAGGTCGCTTCGGGCAGGTCGTCCAGGTTGACGTCGACGCTGTGGGCGTACGTGGCACGGATCATGCCGCCGTCGATCTGGTAGCGCCCCTTCTCGTCGGTCTCGACCAGGGCCTGGATGTGGTCCCGGCGGAGCCAGCGTTGGTAGTTGCGACGGCTGTTGCGGATGGCGTCGACGAATTCGTCGAGGTCCACCCAGCCGCGGCCGTCCATGGAAAGATCGAAGCGCTCCGGGAAGTGACGCAGGATGCCGGCCATCATGCGGCCGACCCGGTCGATCTCGAAGTCCTTCATCAGGAAGCGGCCCTTGTCATCACACAGAGGGCAATCGTCGCCACGGTAGTACCCGTGGGCTCGGCACTGGGCGAGCATAAAGGGGAGAGAGGGATTTGAACCCCCGTATCAGGCTCTGCAGGCCCGCGCATAGCCGCTTTGCTATCTCCCCAGCGGAGCCGCCCACAGGGGGGCCCGATTTAAGCAGTTGGGCGCGGGCCTATGCGCCGTACAACGCTTGGATGCCGAGGATGTCGCCATCGCCGAGGGTGCGCTCGACGGTGCTGCCTTCGCTGCCGTAGGCGTACATGGTCAGGCAGCCGATGTGGCGGGGGTTGCCGTTGGGGTGGTCGAGGCCGAAGGTGTGACCTAGTTCGTGGGTGGCGATGGCCTGCACGTCCATGGCATCCGGGTTTCCGTCGGTGGCCCAGGCAAATTGGGTGTTGTACTGGGCATCCGATTCGACGGCTTCGCCGGTGCTGGAGTAGTACCAGGTCGTCGTGACGGCGATGGTGCTGGTCGATGCGAGTGGGACGAAGTCGATCTGGTTGACGAAATCCTGGACGCCGGCGGTGGCTGCGTCGCCTGCACTGATGCCGCCCGAAATGGTCGCGCTGGTGGCATCATCCCAGGTCGCGGCACTTGTGTCGAAGACCGAGGCATAGGCCGATGCCGTAGCGACGTAGGGGCTGGTCCAGTGCCAGGCGGCGAGCCGGTATTTGTCGGATTCACAATCGGTGCCTGGATCATTGTCCCCGCCGCCATTTCCTCCCCCGTTGCCGCCGCCCTTGCCGCCCGGGTTGTCGGGTTTCTTGTCGTCCTGGGCCGCGACCAGCCAGTAGTGGCGTTCGTACGCCAAGCCGTTTTCGAAGCCTCGTTCAGCCACCAGCCGGCCATGCTCGTCGTAGAACCGCTGCACGTCGGGGCGATCCGCACCGGTGGGGGGCACGGTCCAGGCCGCGATCAACAACAGGCAAAGCCACAGCGTGCGCATATGACAGGATGGGCATCACACACTACTTCAAGGGTCGAAAGAGAGGCTCGTGGCCTGGTCCTTCGTGGCCAAAGGCCCACCTGCCCCGGTCGCGCTGGTTCAAGTCAAAGAACGCCACCATGGTATCTGTGGAGTCGCCAGATCCGCGGGACCGGGCCGCCATCTCGGAAAAGGAGGCCCGGGCGCGCCGCAGGGAGAAGAAGCGCCGCGCCCGTGCGGAGGCCCGGAAAGCCATCCAGGAGCGGGCGGCACTCTTGATCTGACTATTCTTCTTCGTCGGCGCCAAGCACGACAGGGACCCGTTCCCGCTCTGAGTCCGGCGCGTCGTCCAACGTGACAGGCGGTCCGGCCATGTCCAGGTTCGCTGCGACGATCTCTGCCAGGTCTTTGGCCACCATGGTCCCTCCGCCGGCTTCGTCGTTGCCCGTCAAGGAGAGGCCGTCTTGCAGCATGGTCAAGCAGAACGGGCAAGCACTGACGACCGTGTCGGCGCCGGTCTCGGCGGCCTGCTTGGCACGGATCACATTGATGCGTTCGGTCTCTTCTTTGACTTCGTACCACATGTTGCTGCCGCCGGCTCCGCAGCAAAGACCTTGCTCACCGGATTGGGACATCTCCAGCACGGGCAACCCGTTCTGTTGCAGCACGCGGCGGGGAGCCTCGAAGATGCCGTTGTGGCGTCCGAGGTAACAGGAATCATGGTAGGTGACCTGCATGTCCTTGCCATCCTTGAGGGGCACTCGGCCCTCCTGGATCAGTTGCTCCAAGAACTCGGTGTGATGGATGACCTCGAAGTCGGCGCCGAATTCCGGGTACTCGTTCTTGAGGGTCGAGAAGCAGTGCGGGCATTGGGTCAGGACCTTCTTGACGCCCAATTCATTGAGCACCATCAGGTTCTCGATGACCGATTGCTGGAATCGCCCCTCTTCTCCAAGGCGGCGGGCAGGATCTCCATTGCATTTCTCGTCGTTGCCCAGGATGCAGACGTCGACGTCGGCGGCGTGGAGAATGGTGGCGAGGCTCCGCGTGACCTCGTTGTTGCGCGGGTCGAAGCTGCCGACGCAACCCACCCACCAGAGCAGCTCGATGGGCTCGCCCCGCGCCACCTTCTCGGCGGCCGTCGGCACGGAGACCCCTTCGGGCAGCCCTGCGGTCCAGTTGGCACGGTCGGTCATGGCGAAGCCGTATGGGTTGCCGGCGTTGGTGAGGTTCATCAGAAGCTTGCCTTGGTGTTCGTCCAGGCGGGATTCCATGACCAGACCGCGGCGCATCTCGGTGATGATGTCCACGTGTTCGATGTCGACCGGGCATTCGGTCATGCAAGCACGGCACGTAGTACAACTCCAGAGGGTCGCCTCATCGATCGCCTGTTTCATCGCACCGTCCTTGGTGAGGCTCTGCGAGACGAACTCGCCATCGGCCTTCTTTTCGGCGCGGTAGTCCTCCCACATGGCTTCCTTGAGGTCCTGGATGAGTTTGCGGGGGGACAGGGGCCGGCCGGCCGCGTGGGCCGGGCATTGGGCTTCACAGCGACCGCAGTTGGTGCATGCGTCGAGGGCCAGCCGGTCCTTCCAAGTGAAGTCCCGGATGGTGTTGTACCCCACGTCGCCCATGGCGTCCATGTCGCCTGATTCCATGATCTCTTGCAGGTTGAACGGGGTCGGAAGATCGGCACGGGCTTGGCGTTCTTCGTCGTGGAAGTAGAGGTTCAGGCTGCTGGTGATGATGTGCTTGAACTTGGTCCAAGGCAGGATGGCAAGGACACTGCTCCACAATGCAAAATGGAACCACCAAAGGGCGGGGTACAGCCCTTCCCACGTCCCGATCGGGGCCATCGCTTCGAGTCCCAGCCCTAGCGTGTTCCCGACCGGAGAGAAATTGGCGTACCCGATGCCATCGGCATGCACTTGGTGGCGCAGGCGGATGGCCTCCAGCACAAAGCCGGTGACGCCGATCAGGAGCAAGAAGACCAAAGCGTAGAGATCGCCGGGGATCTTGTTGAGCGCCGGCATCTCGACGTTCTTGCTTCGGTGCAGGTGCTTGGGTTTGTCCTTGTAGCGCCGCCAGATCATGAACAAGACGCCGAGCACAAAGAGGAGTCCGAAGAAATCGAGCGTGACCTCGTAGATGAGGTAGCCGTCGCCGTAGAGCAATTTTGACTTGAGGATGGCTTCGAAGAAATCCATGTCGATGGCGGCCAGGGTGGTGCCGATGAACAGCACGACGAACCCGAAGAACACCCACGCATGGTTGCTGCCGGGTTTGGGGTCTTGGCGGAATTTCTTGTGGGTGGCCAGGCCGGCGACCAACCGTTTCAACCCTGCCTTCCAGGAGCCCGGCTTCCAGTCACGGCCAAGCCGCCACACGTGGATCATTTGCCAGACGCCATACCCGAAGATCCCGACGGCGACCAGGGTCAGGGCCACCATCCAGGTCCAGGTCGGTTCCGGCATCAGGTCCAAGTTGACCCGGCACGGGACGTCAGGATATCCGGTGCATTGTCCTTCGGCCACGGCGGGTCACCTGCGGTGGCAGCCAAAAGGGTGGTGGGTTCAACACTTGCCGCCGGCTTTGCAGATGTCCGCTTTGTCCGCGGCGTCGAAAGTGGTCGGGATGGTGCTGAGCCCAAAGATGCCGGTGGTCTCAGCGCTGGGCCACATGACGCTCTGCTGACTGTCGCTGTGGCCTTTCTTGTCAGCGTCGGGGTGTTCGTGGGGGTCGGCCATGGGGATCCCATTGTTGACCAGCCCGATGATGTGCCCGAATTCGTGGATCAGTACGGCCTTGCGAACGGTCACTTCATCCGAGGCGAAGCAGAGGACGTTGCTGGCACACGCACGGTCGATGGTCTCCGAGAAGATCGTCACGTATTCGTGGCCGACCGCGATGCCGAGCACGTCTGGGTTGCTGTACGTCCCATCGACGTACATGACATGGGTGACCACCGTCGAACCCTTCGTCTTGGCATCGAGCTTGTCGTCGTGCAGCCGGTCAAGATCCGCGCGCGTCCAGCTTTCCCGGCTTGACAGTTGGTCGTCCAGACGGATGTCGATGGTGTCCTTCTGGACCACGCCGTTCAGGCGGCTCTTCAAGGTGTTCAGGACGTCTTGGGTCGGCGCGTGCCCCTGGACGTAGTCGATCTCGATGACCCAGGTGGTGTAGTCGTCATCGCGGATCAGGTCGTAGGCGCTGATCCGGTCATTGCCCGTGATGGCATCCAGGCAGCCAGACGTGCTGATCAGCAGGAGCATGGGGGTGAGCAGGAGGGCGGGGCGCACAGCCCTGATTCTGCGACCGATGTACATAGCGATTATGCAGGCATGGTGCCGCCGTAGAAATCCTGCTCCATGGCGTAGAACAGGACGACCGAGTGATCGTATGGATTGGTCCAGGTGGCAGAATAGGTCCCCGTCTCTTGGATCGCTAGGACGCCGATGCTGTCGGTCTGGTTCTGGAAGACCACCACATCGTAATCTTTGGCCGTGTGGACATGTACATCAAAGCGGATTGCCACCCGCTCTTCCACGAACCAGTCCCAGGCCAGATCGTCGCCAGCGGCCCGGTTGTAGTTGAACTCCACAAGGTAGCCGGGCTGGATGAGCGTCGACTTCCAGGATTCGTCCACTTCCCGGCCATG
>JBFKXH010000031.1:0-10430 GCA_041638175.1 Thermoplasmatota archaeon | reverse complement strand
GGGTGGGTGAACCATGGGCCAAGCCGCGCCGTGGCGTCCATGCCAAGGCAGCGCCGTGCAAGGAGAAAACGATTGGCACCTTTCCTTCGATTGGAGCCGATGGAGGCGAACCCTTCATACCATGCGAATCCCGTCGCTGCGTGTGCGGGGATTGGATGCGCTGCGCCAGGCCGACCTGGGTCGAGCCACGGTCTGGGATGATGACAGTCTGATGGCGCTCTATTCACAGGACCAGGCTCGATTGCCCAAGACGTTCCGGTCCATGATCAAAGCGCCCCGCGCGGTGGTGCAGCCTCAAGATGCGGAAGCGGTCGTCAAGACCTTGGCCTGGGCGGAACGACAGGGGATGGCCGTGGTGCCGCGCGGTGCCGGGAGCAACGCCTTCGGGGGCAGCCTGTCGTTGGGTCCGTGCCTCGTCCTCGACACGCGTCGGCTCGACGGGGTCCGCGCGGTGCACGACGGCACGGCGTGGGTCGAAGGTGGGGCGACGTGGAACCATGTCATGGCGGCCCTGGCTTCCCACGGCGTACGTCCCCGCGTGCATACGACCAGTCAGTTCAGCACGGTCGCCGGCATGGCCGCCACGGGCGGCATCGGCCTGGGCTGCACGCGGTGGGGATGGATGCAGGAGAATGTGGTCGCCGTCGAATTGGCCACCCCCGAGGGATTGCGAACGCTGGCGATCGAAGACGCGGCGCATCTGTTTCGCACCGATGGCCAATTCGGCGTCATGACCGCCCTACAGCTTCGGACCCGGCCTGTGCCGGCGCTCGAGGCGACGGTGCTGAAGCAGTTCGGTTCCTACCAGGAGGCCATCGACGCGGCGCGTACGTTTGCTGGCATGGACGGGATCCAGACCGTCCTCTGCTATGACAAGGCCCGTGTGCACGAACTCAACGCCGTGGTCGGCCGCGCCATGGTCCCCGAAAAGGCGACCCTCGTGGCACGCTTCGAAGGGGATGACCTCGAACTGCCGGAAAGCGACGTGGAGCCCGGGGTGGTCGGTTTTGTCTGGGAGCAACGGCACTTTCCGATGCGGCCCCTGAAGCTAGGGCCTGGACTGCTCGGCGCAGAGGCGATCCTTCCGGATCGCGAGGTCCAACGATTTGCCGACTGGGGCAAGAGAGCGCTGTCACCGTTCGGGCTCACGCCGGCCAATGAGGCCTACGTCATGCCTGACGGCCAGGTCCTCAACATCACCACGTTCTTGACCGACGCGAAGGCCAAGGGCTACACCTTGCACGTGGCCCAAGTGGCGCGCTTGACCAAGAAAGCAGCCAAGCTTGGCGGTACACCCTATGGCGGCGGCCTGTGGAATCTTCCTTTTGCCAAGAAACGGCACGGAGACCTAGGGGCCCTGCGGGCACGCAAGCGCCAGGAGGACCCGGGCGGGATCCTGAACCCCGGCAAATCGCTCCAGCCCCCCAGCCGCTCGTCCAAGGCAGGGCTCTTCCTGCGCACGCCCCTCGGCACGCTGGGTCCCTCGGCGAGCCGCCTGCTGGCGGCAGGCGCCCGGTACAAGGCGCGCCCGATCCAACCGGCCGTCGTGAACGTGGCGCACCCGGGCAGCAACCATCCTGACAACATCCATGGTCGCGTGGAAGCCGACGCGCTCGAAGCCCATGACTACAGTCACCAGGCCTGCACCCAATGCGCGGCATGCGTTCCGGTCTGCCCCGCCTGGCAGCACACCGGCGACGACCGCACGACCGCTCGCGGCAAGCTCCAGTTCATGGATCGACTCGCCGCCGATCCGGAGGCAGTGTCCGCCGACGAGGCAGCGGCCCTCTACCAGTGCATCCGTTGCCGCGCCTGCGAGGAAGTGTGTCAGACGGACCTGCCTTTGCTTGCCGCGTTCGAATCGCTCGAAGCGCGTCTTACGGACCGGTTCGGGTTCCCCACCGATCGGGTCGTCAAGTTCCTGGATGGCGTCGAGGCCGATGAGAAAGCCCAGCGGGTCATCGACGAGACACGCGGAATCTTTGGGCCGCACGCTTTGCTGGAGGTGGCCCATGGTTGACCTGCTCGAACAACTCGTCCAGACGGCGCCGAACCAGGAGACCGCCACCGGAAAATGGGAGATGCTCCGGCACGACGCCTGCATCAACTGCGGCCGCTGTGCCACGGCCTGCATCTACGATGTCCACAAGCGCTCGGCGACGGATCCACGTTGGATGGCAGTCCCGGAGTCGATGAAATGCGTCGGGTGCTACAATTGCCTGGAGGTATGTCCGGTCAATGCATTGGAGATCGACCACCAGGCAGGCTATCACGACTTGGGGGGCGGCATCATGCATGAAGCCCAAGTGCTGGGTGTCTGGAAGGAAGCGACCGATGCCAAGATCCCCGTGACGGGGGGTGGCTACAAGGGCCCCTTCTCGGGCAAAGGCTTCGATTCCATGTGGACCGACATGTCTGAGATCGTGCGCCCGACGCGGGATGGCATCCATGGTCGCGAGAAGATCTTCACCGCCGTAGACATCGGTCGGCGGCCCGTCACCGCCAAGGAAGAAGCCAACGTCATCTCGCTGCGGGTGCCCGTGCTTTTCACCCTGCCCTACAAGAACAAGAACTGGAGTCACCTCGGCCACGTCTTGGAACGTGCGGCGGATCTGATCGGGACCATGAGCATCGAACCCTTGCCGGGCCATGAGGGCCGGATCTGGCGCGACCCGCGCGGCCGATACTTGGAGGTGCTGGTCGATGACCCGGCCACGTTGCTGAGCGACCGGCCGTGGAAGCAGGTACGCATCCCCGCGGAGATCAACGCCGTCCGCGTCTGGGCGACCCCCGACCTGCACAAGCACCACGACGCCCTTGCCACGGCGGACGTGGTCCACATCATGGCGCCCTTGGATGGTTGGGTGGACGAAAGCACCCACATCAAGGACGTCATCTGGAATGTCCACCAAGCCCTGGTCGAAGCCGGGACGCGCAACAGGATCACGCTGATCGCATCCGGCGGCATCCACGTGGCCGAGCATGTGCCCAAGGCGATCATCCGGGGCGCCGACGCGGTCGTGATCGACGTCGCGACGGTCGCTGCCTTGGGTTGTGCCGTGTGCAAGGCCTGCACCACCGGTGAGGGGGAGTGCCCCGATGGCCTCGACGATCTGGACCTGGGCTGGGGCATCCAGCGCCTGGTCAACCTGACCGTCAGTTGGCGCGACCAATTGCTCGAGATGATGGGTGCCATGGGCATGAAAGACGTCAGGCGCCTGCGCGGCGAGGTCGGGCGGGCCATGGAAGCAGACGACATGGTGGCCTTGGCATTCGACGGCATCGACGGCGCGCCTGCGGTCCCCGAAGGCGTGGGGGGTCACCATTGACCACTGCCCGTGCCGTCACGGGGCACAGCACCTCGACCGCCCACCGCTACCGGAACCTGCCTGGGCAGGCGCGTATCGACATCGACAATGCGTGCACCAATTGTGGCCTCTGCGCCCTGGCGTACCCCCGCGCTTTCGAGATGGTCCCAGGGGCCCGCAAGCCGCGCGTCAAGCCACAAGGCCTGGATCCGGCGGACGTGGATGCGTGCCGCGCCGTGTGCCCGGAGGGGGCGATCCGCGTTCGCGACAGTCATAGCTGGCGCAACTTCGGCGACCGGCGCTGGCACAATGAAGCCCTGTTGCAGACGTACCATGCCGCGATGACCGCCGAGCCTCTGATCCTGGACACGCGCAAGGAGACCGGTCACAGTGGCGGCGGGTTCGATGTCCTGTCATGGAAAGACCCGAAGGAGAAGGCCGTCGATCCAGAAGAGACCTCCATCGGCATCGCCCTGGACCGCAAGGGCAACGCCGGCGACCTGGCCATCGATGTCCCCTGGTACGGCGGCGGCATGAGCTATGGTTCGATCAGCCTCAACGTCATGCTCAGCCGTGCCCGAGCCGCGCAGATGAAAGGCACCTTGACCTGTACGGGCGAAGGTGGCTATCCTGAGGAGCTGTTCGCCTACAAGGATCACGTCATCACCCAGGTTGCGACCGGCCTGTTCGGGGTCAACGAACGGACGGTCAAGGCCACACCCATGGTGGAATTCAAGTACGCACAAGGCGCCAAACCTGGCCTGGGAGGTCACCTGTTGGGCAACAAGAACACCAAGGTCGTCAGCGAGATCCGCGAGGCCCCCCAAGGAGCCAGCCTGTTCAGCCCGTTTCCCTTCCATAGCGTCTACTCGGTCGAAGATCACGCCAAGCACGTGGATTGGGTGCGCGCCATGAACCCGCACGCCGCGGTCTCCGTCAAGGTCAGCACGCCGGTGGATGTCGACATGGTCGCCATCGGCAGCTACTACGCAGGCGCCCACGTCATCCACCTCGACGGTGCCTACGGCGGCACCGGGGCGGCACCCGATGTCGCCAAGAAGAACATCGCACAACCCATCGAACTTGCGGTGCCTCGCGTGCACCGGTTCCTGGAAGCAGAAGGGGTCCGTGACGATGTCACGCTCATCGCCAGTGGCGGGATCCGCACCGCCAACGACCTCCTGAAGGCCGTCGCGCTCGGCGCAGACGGTGCGGTCCTCGGTACCGGTGACCTGGTCGCCATCGAATGCACACGTTGCGGCTTGTGCGAAAGTGGTCGTGGCTGCCCACGCGGCATCGCGACCACCGACACAGAACTCGCGCCCCAGGTCGACATCGACTACGGGGCCACCCGCATCGCCAATTACTATACCTCCCTCGAGACCCAGGTCCGCCACTTCCTTGGCACGTACGGCTTCTCGGACATCCAAGACCTGCGGGGCCGCACCGACCTGCTGCGCTACGGAGGCCATCCATGATGCGGTATCGTTGGCTGCCGGAGGACCCGGATGCGGCCGAGGGCGGTTGCGGCGTGGTGGGCTTCATCGCCAGCGAACCCGTCCGCGGGATCGCCATCCGCAAGCCATGCCAGCAGATGCACAACCGAGGCAACGGCAAAGGAGGCGGCGTGGCGGCGGCGGGCCTTGTCGGAGAAGACATCGGCATTCCGCAGGATCTGTTGTCCACGCACAACCTGGTCGCCATCGCCTACTTGGACCCAAACGCCCGCGGCGAGGTCGAAGAGATCCTCCACGGCGTCTATGATATCGCGGCCACCAGCGAGTTGAAGCCGGCCTGCACGCCGGAAGAGGCCGGCCTGGAAGTCACGCCCCCCGCGCTTCACATCTACATGTGCGAACCGAAGGCCGCGGCTCTCAAGGAACACCTGCGCGGGCCGGACGGCAACAGTCTCGGACCCCAAAGCCAACGCGATCACCTGGTCATGTCGACCACCGACAAGATCAACGACACGTTCTACGCGTCGATGGGGGAAAAGCGCGCATTCGTGCTCAGCCATGGCATGGACATGCTGGTGGCCAAAGTGGTCGGATACGCCGAACAGGCTGCCAAGTACTACGGCCTCGATGATGTCCGCGCGAAGGCCTGGATCGGCCACCAGCGCTACCCGACCAAGGGCATCGTATGGCATCCAGGGGGCGCGCACCCGTTCGTCGGCATGCATGAAGCGCTGGTCCACAACGGAGATTTCGCCAACTACGCGGCGACCTGTGCCTACCTCAAGCAATTCGGGGTGCAGCCTCGGTTCCTGACCGACACAGAGGTCAGCGTGCAATTGCTCGACCTGTATACGCGCCGATTCGGCTACCCGCTCGAATGGGCGATCGAGGCGCTCGCCCCCACCACCGACCTGGACCTGGCGCGCCTGCCCGCCGACAAGCGGGCCACGTACG
This sequence comes from Thermoplasmatota archaeon, assembly GCA_041638175.1. Taxonomy (GTDB): domain Archaea; phylum Thermoplasmatota; class E2; order JACPAO01; family JAHFTW01; genus JBFKXH01. The sequence continues at coordinate 4,711 of JBFKXH010000031.1, read as the reverse complement.
AGCGCATCCAACTCAGCCACGTGCACGGAAGCCCCGATGGTCCGTGGTTCTTCATCATCATCCGGAACCCGCCTGGCGAAGGTCTCCACTTGACCAGCATCATCGACACCAGCATGCTGCGGCCTCAGGTCTTTGCCAAGATGGAAGGTGACGGCATCGAAGTATGCCTGGTCGGCTCCGAGCGCCAGGCGGTCGACGCCGCCCTGGAAAGCATGCATGCCGACGACCCGCGCATCCGGCCCGTCGCCGACCGCTACTGGATGGGACGTGGTGCCAGCCACACGGACGGCGGCGCGTTCACGTTCCGCGCCAGGGAAGGTGGCATCGATGTGGAGGACAAGTTCGGAAATCCCGTCGACATCCAACGGGCCGAGCCGGTCGGCGACTTTGCCGAACCTGGGGCGGTCTTGGCCGAGGGGCTGGTAGACCCGGGCAAAGGCATGCAGGCGTTCTTACAGGCCGTCGGCTCCTGGAGCCAAGAGGAAGTGCAGGCATTCCTGGATGAGGCATCCAAGACCGAGGACGTGGAGGCAGGCATCGCTTTGCTGACCGCCATCCATGATCGGCCCATGGTGACGGCCCCGCACCGCCCGGCCTGGGTCAGTTGGCGCGTGAAGGCAGCGCTGACGCGTCTGTTCACCGACCAATCGCAGCTGCCGGCATTCACGGTTGATGATGTGTTCGAAGCGCGCGACCTCGATGGTCCAGTCATCCTCGACGTCACAGAGACCACGCCGGAAGGCCCCGATTGCCCAGGCCTTTGCATCGAGCATCTCTACCGACAAGGCGCGACGCGCGTCTACGCCCACGGGTTCAGAGGCCAACGCTTTGCTGGCTGCGGACTGGGCCCAGGTAGCGAAGGGTTCCGGATCGATTGCTACGGCAACGTGGGCGATTACACGGCCAGCGGGCTTGACGGCGGCGTTCTGCACATCCACATGAACGGCCAAGATCAGCTCGCCCAGATCATGAAATCGGGAGAATTGGTGATCCACGGTGACGTGGGCCAGGCATTCGGCTACGGCATCAAGGGCGGCCAGATCTTCATTCGAGGCAGTGCGGCGGGAAGGCCACTCATCAATGGGGTGGGGAAACCCCAGGTGGTCATCAATGGCTCCTGCCTGGATTACTTGGCCGAGAGTTTCATGGCCGGTGATCCCCTGCACGGCGGAGGCTTCTGCATCGTCAACGGCATCGAGTACAACGAGGCGGGCCAATTGGTGGACCTGCCTGAACCCTATCCTGGGGGGAACCTGTTCAGCTTGGCAAGCGGCGGCGCGATCTATGTGCGCGACCCGCACCAGACCGTCATCGAGCCCCAACTCAATGGCGGTGAGCTGGTCGACCTGACGCCCGAGGACTGGGCGCTCATCGAGCCGCTCCTGCAACGCAACGCCGAGCACTTCGGCATCACGGTCGAACGGTTGCTGACCGTGGATGGCGAGGTGAGGCCCCCTGCCGCGGTCTACCGAAAAGTCCAGCCCATGGCGATGAAGGCCATGGCGCGTGTCGCCCACGCTTGATCAGGACGCCGGATCGTCCAGTGCGCCCAAGCCCCGCGCCAACCAGCTCAGGCCCTTCGCGCTGGCCGGGACCACCTCATCTCGGCGCGGCTCATAGCCTGCCTTCAGGTCCTTGGCGGAGGGGCAAACATCAGCAAGCGGGCACACCCCGCATCGGGGCCGGTTGGCCACGCAGAAGAGGCGGCCGTGATCGATGATCCGATGGGTGTAGCGTGACCAATGAGCCGGGTCGATGATACGTTCCAGTTCCCGGCTCATGGCATCCGCATCGGTCCGATGGCTCAGCTTCAGCAACCGATTGATGCGCAGCATATGGGTGTCGACGGTGATGCCCGCCGCGATCCCGAACGCTGTACCCAAGACCGCCGTCGCGGTCTTCTTGCCGACGCCGGGCAATCGTGTCAGGTCCTCGACCGATTCCGGAACGGCGGCGTCGTATTCCTCGACGAGCATCTGGCTCAAGGCCACGATGTTCTTCGCCTTGGCCCGCCACAGACCGATGCCGTTGATGACCTGCCCCACTTCCAGCGTGTCTGCCTGGGCCAGCTCCTCTGGTCCAGGCCAGCGGGCAAACAGCTCGGCTGTGGCCTTGTTGACGGCAAGGTCGGTGGTCTGTGCCGAGAGCACGGTCGCGACCAGCAATTGGAACGGCGTGTTGTGGTCCAGGGCGCAGGTTGAATGGGGGAAGGCGGCTTCCAGACGTGCCACGATGGTGGCAGCTCGTCCGCGTTTGGATGCCAAGGATTCCCGCGCCACACGCCTGCCATGGAATCGCTTCTAAAGAGCCCCCCGGATGGCCGCGCATGCGCGGCTTGGTATTGGCCATGTTTTTGATGCTGGCGTTCGCCGGCTGTGTGTCCGAACAACAAGACAGCGAGGACCCACTGGAAGCCGATGTGGACACGGACGGGGATGGCATGAGCGATGCCGACGAGCTCGCCATTGGTGATGACCCGTTCACTCCGTTCATGCCACGCGTCGTGGTGGCCGTGGTCGACACGGGCATCATGCCGTACCATGATGAGTTCCGCTTGACCCGCGCGGGGGAAGATCCGTCGGCCCACCCGAGCACGTACCTGGAGGGCTTCCCCGCCACGACGAGATCGCTCAACATCTCCCTCGACCTAGCCGACCCGGAGGAGCCCGGCGAACGGGAGCTGCGAGCAGGCCAGTACCGAGAAGCCGATGAGGCCCTCTGGGAGTCCACCAAAAGGGACACGCTGTACCACCTTCCGGGGACCAAGTTCGTGGGCGTCATCGGCATCGGCGCCAACCTACCGGGTGGTGGGCATGGCTCGATGACCAGCAGCCGGGCGGGCGGCAACACCATCTCCGTCGGAGGCGACGAGGTCCTCCTGGTGCATGTGCGCGTCCCGCTCGCATTCGAACTGGATGCTGACGGCGAAACGAACGAAGGCCGGGCGACGCGTTGGGCCGCCGATCAACCCTGGATCGATATCCAAAGCCACAGCTGGGGCAACTTTGTGGCGTGCAGCGACGTGGCGGCCAACCATGCCTGGGGTTGGGCGGAGGCCTTCAAGTATGCACGGGACAAGCAACCGGTCTTCGTCGCGGCGGCCAACGGCCATGCCAACGCAGGCGCGCTTGGCTACCCCAGCCAATGCCAATCGAACAATCCGGCCGGCGTCATCACGGTCGGCGGTACGGACAATGGGGGATATGCGCGTTGGGCCAATTGGTGGCCGGCGATCAGCGCGGACGGTTGTGCCAACCCCGCCGTGTCCGAATCGGACATCAGCAAGATCCAGAACACGGGTGGTGGCACCAGCAGCGCCACACCGTTTGCCGCCGGCGTCGCCGCCAAGGTGGTCCTCGAAGCGCGCCGCACGTTCCGCGATCCAGGGGTCGGCGTCCACGATGGCGTCATGGCCTCGCTCCATCCCGGCGGCACCGCACCCGAGACCGGTCCGTTGGCGGATGGCGACCTGACCATCGACGAGCTCAAGGACGTCCTGTTCCACACGGCATTGTCGCCGCCGACGATCGATCCGTCGGATGGTGACGCCTGCCAAAGTCGGGTCCCGATCCCAGAGGGCACGTCGGGGGCCCAGTTGTTCCCGTTCATCGGCTACGGTGAGGTCAACAACAAGAGTGGCCACCACGCGATCCAGGTGTTGATGGGCGAGGCCGACATGCCGGCCCGCCCCGAGGAAGATGACCTCTACGCACGTGACCAGCAGGCGCGCCGACAGATGTGGGGCTAAGCCCCCGGGTTCTCGTAAGCGCTTTCCCAGGCCTCCAGGAATGCCTTCGATTCCGGGCTGGCGTGGAGCGCCGCGAATTTGGCGACCTGGGCCCCCACGCCATGCAGGCGACGGACCGTCCCTTCGTCGATGCCTTGCTCGAACGCCTTGCGAGCGTACGCGATGCCGACCTGGTTCGGGACGACCCATGCATGCACGGTTCGGCACACATTGCGTAGGCTGAGCATGGGGCCGGTCCCGCCCAGCGCCCCGCCGGCCACGGCCACCAGACCCACCATCTTTCCTTGGAATTCGTCGAAGCCCATCAGGTCCAAGGCGTTCTTCAGGACCCCTGAGTAGCCTCCGTGGTATTCGGGTGTGCCCAAGATGATCCCGTCGGCTTGCTGGACTGCGGCCTTGAGGCGTGCCACGTCTTGCGTTTCGGGTTGCCCTTCGAACGGCAGGTCGAATTCGCGCAGGTCGAGCAGCTCGATGTCGGCACCGTGCTGTGCGGCGCCTTCCAGGGCGATCTGCAAGGCTTGGCGCGTGGCCGATCCTTGGGCCAATGAACCGCACAGGGCAACGATCTTCATGACCCTGCCACTGGGGTCGGGCTTTCAAAGCCTTGGCTTAGAGCCATTTCTTGTACAGGCTCACGACCAACCCAATGAAGACAAGGCTTAGGATGGTGCCGGTCACAGGCCAGAAGCTCCACGCGGGGAATCCTTCAAAGTTCATGCCGCCCAGGCCCGCCGCGAACGTGGGGATCAGGAAGAGGGCAAACAGCACCGTGAGTCGCTTCATCTGTTGGTTCTGATTGTTTGCCAAGGTCGCATTCCACGATTCCTGGGCGATCAGGGCCATCTCCTTGACATGTTCGAGTCGCTCCGCGATGCGCACCATGTGGTCGCTGATGTCACGCAGGTAGAGGCGCGTGTCGTCGTCGATGTTGGTGTGATCGGCCCGCTCCAGGCTCAACATCGC